>NZ_JBFHHX010000142.1:0-8128 GCF_041596795.1 Lutibacter sp. | reverse complement strand
AGTGTTTTAGCTAATTTATCATCATTATTTTTAACCAATTCATTTACAGATTCTGAAATTAATTTAAAATTTGTAACTGTTTCATTAAGTTGGGCAATACTACTTTTTAAATTGTTTCTGCTTTTAGCATCTAAAACATCTGTTAAACCAGTCATAAGTGAATCTGCACTTACAATTACATTTTCAACTTTTGCTTGTAGCGGATTCAGTTTTTCTGTTACAGTAGAAAATATGTCAGATTCTATTTCGCCACGTAAAAAATCTCCAGGTTTTGCAGTTTCTCCTTGGTATGATGGTACAATAGCTAATGATTTTCCTCCCATTAAACTAGCGCTGTAAATTTTAGCAACACTATTTTTAGAAAATTCGAAATCATTTTCAATACTAAACTCAACAATTAACTGTCCTTTTTTAGAAGGGTCTTCATTAAAATTTATGGCTACAACTTTTCCTACCTCAACACCATTTATAGTAACTTTGCTAGCTGTATTTAAACCTTGTACGTTGTTGTATGCTGTAAAATATGTTTTTAAAGGTCCATCAAATAAATTCATCCCTTTTAAAAAATTATATCCCCAAATAAAAAGGGCTATAATTAAAACAGCAACAACTCCAGTTTTTAATTCTCTTGTTATTTTCAAAATAATACTTTTTTAAAAAGCAATAATACTAATATTTTTTGGGAGTACTTGTTTTAGTTTCTATGATTTTTTTAAAATGTCTTCAATAGATACTTTATCTCCATTTTTAAATGCAACTATAAACGCCGATGTATAACCTTTTGATTTTGCTAATTGAAGTAACTCTTTTATTTTAGAATAATCTGAAGTGCTTCCTAAATAATATTTGTAACTTGAACCAACTTGGGCTCTTTCTACATTTTCTAATCCGTTAAAATTATACGGATGGGTTTCAACTTTTCTAGATCCTGATGCAATTTGCACTTTAAATTCGGCTTCAATACTACTTTCATCACTCTCTTTGTGGCTAGAAGTTTTTACTGAATTTTTATTTTTTACTTCACTAATTTCTAAATTCACATTTGAAACTGTATTTAAAGACAGTTGCTCTTTGTATTTTAAAATTCCTTTAAAAATAGATTCTGCATATTTTTTTTGACCAGCGCTAGAATTTAACAAACTACCTTCCTCACTATTAGTAATAAAACCTGTTTCAATTAAAACACTTGGCATATATGTTTGATGTAAAACCACAAAACCCGCTTGTTTTACACCTCTGTTTACTCTGTTTAATTTATTGGTAAAACCATCTTGAATAATACTTGCCAGTTGAATACTTTGATCTAAGTATTCTTCTTGCATTAATGTTAAGCCAATAACCGATTCTGGCGAATGAGGATCAAAACCTTTATAATTAACCTTATAATTATCCTCTAATAAAATTACAGAGTTCTCTGCTTTTGCAACTTCAAAATTTCTACTATTTGCGTGTGTTCCCAATACCCAAGTTTCAGAACCTTTTGCTTGAGAAGTATGTGCATTACAATGTATAGATACAAATAAATTAGCATCAGCTTTATTTGCAATTCTTCCACGCTCCCATAAATCAACAAATACATCTGTTTTTCTGGTATAAACTACTTTAATACCATTTTCTTTTTCTAATAATTCACCTACTTGTAATACTATATTTAAGGCTATTTCCTTTTCTTTTGCATTTTCATGATTTACCTTACCAGGATCTTTACCACCATGACCAGCATCTAACACAACTACAAAATCTTTATTTTGAGCTGTTAAGGACTGATTAATAAAAACAAAAAGTACTATAAATACTAAAAAAGAAACGTAATTCGTTTTAACTTTAATTTTAGAAAAGAGTTGTGCGTTCATCAAATATTTTAATTAATTTTGGCATTTATTATTTGGTGCTACAATTATTGAGCCATACATTTACAAACAAACAATTTTAGGCTGTTTAATTAAAGAGCTAAAGTAAAAAAACTTATGCTATCAAACCAATTTAAAAAGTATTTTTATAAAAAATTCATTATTAAAACTACTAACAAAAATACCATAGTTATAATTTGTTTGATACTAGCTAATTGCTTTATCAATACAACTGTTTTTTCGCAAGAAATTAAGTCTGAAAATGAGTTAAAACCTTCCGATTCCATTTTTAAAAAAAATGATTCTTTAATAATTGGGCAAAAAGATTCTATAAGTATTATAAAACAAAAAGATTCTTTAAAAAAACCCAAAGAAATTATAGAAAGTATAATTGAACATAGTGCTGATAGTTTAATCCGTCAGGATATAAAAAACAACAAAATTATTTTATATAAAAACGCTCGTGTTCATTATAAAGATATTGATTTAACAGCTGGCCATATTGAAATTAACAATACAAATAATATAGTTACTGCAAAAGGAATTAAAGATAGTGTTGGCGTTTATTCTCAATTACCTGTTTTTAAACAAGGCACACAAGAATCACTGCAAGACACTATAAAATTTAATTTTAAATCAGAAAAAGCTAAAATTTGGAATTTAAAAACCGAACAGGAAGGTTTAATAATTAAAGGTGAAGTAAGTAAAAAACATAATGATTCTGTTATATTTATTGAAAACATAAAAATAACATCATCTCAAAAAGATGATCCAGATTATTACATAAAAATTAAAAAAGCCAAATTTATTAAAGACCAAAAATTAGTGGCTGGTCCTAGTCAATTGGTAATTGCAGATGTTCCAACACCCGTAGTTTTACCTTTTGCATATATTCCATTAACAAAAGGACGAACTTCTGGGTTTTTAATGCCAACCTATGGTGAAAATAGTACGCAAGGATATTTTTTACAAAACGGTGGATACTATTTTGTTTTAAGTGACAACGCTGATTTAGCCGTACTAGGTGATATTTACACAAATGGAAGTTGGGGGTTAAGCGCCGAATCTTCTTATGTTTTTAGGTATAAATTTTCAGGAAGCTTTAATTTTTCGTACGAAAATTTAATTAGTAGTATTAAAGGATTTGATGATTATTCAAAAAGCTCTAATTATAATATCCGTTGGAGTCATAGTCAAGATACAAAAGCAAGTCCTAATTCACGTTTTTCAGCTTCTGTAAATTTAGGAAGTAGTAAATATTATAAAGAATCTAATAACGAATACAATACCAATTCATTTTTAAATAATACATTAAGTTCTTCTATTTCATTTTACAAAAATTTTGTTGATACTCCGTTTAATATGACAATATCAGCAACACATTCTCAAAATACAAATACTGAAGAAATTTCTATGACACTGCCTTCTTTACAAGTAAGTATGGATAGGCAATATCCTTTTGCAGGTAAAAATGGTGCTAAAAACAATGCGCTTCAAAAAACTGGTTTTACATATTCGTTGGCCGGAACCAATAAAATAAGTACCACCGATGAATTTTTCTTTAAAAAAGGAATGTTTGATGATGCACAATCAGGAGTGAAACACACAGCAGGTTTAAGCACTAATATTACAGCGCTTTCTTACCTTACACTATCTCCAAGTTTAAGTTATAATGAAGTTTGGTATTTTGATAAATTGAAAAAAACCTACGATGAAGTTGAAAATGAAGTAGTTACAGATACCGTAAGTGGTTTTAGTTCTTTTAGAGAATACAGCACATCGCTATCTTTAAGCACAACTTTATATGGAATGTTTAAGTTTAAAAAGAATAGTAGAATTGAAGCCATTCGTCACGTAATTCGTCCAAGTATTTCTTATAGTTACAGACCCGATTTTAGTTATTATAATGAAGAAGTACAAAACTCTAGTGATCCTACAGATATTGTTGAATATTCTCCATTTGCAAATGGAATTTATGGAAGTCCAGGATCCGGAATATCTAACAGTTTAAGCTTTGCTTTAAACAATAATTTAGAAGCAAAAGTAAAATCAAAAGACTCAACACAAACAGAATCCACAAAATTGGTATTATTAAATAGTTTAAATTTTTCTACAAGCTATAATATGGCTGCAGATTCTTTAAAATGGAGTCCAGTAAGTGTAAGTGCTGGAACAACTTTATTTGACAATAAGTTAAGTGTAAATGCAAATGCAAGTTTAGATCCGTATGCCCTAAACGCCAGTGGAACCAAAATTAACACCTTTAATATAAATAATAATGGTAGCTTATTTAGGCTAACAAGTGCAGGAATGACATTGAACTACTCTTTGTCAAGTGGAGGCGATGATAAACAAAAATCGCAAAGTCAAAAAAATGCCGATGCTAATAATTCAGATGGTATTTTTGGAGAATCCTCCATTGCATCCAACAGAATGGAAGGCGAAGGTCAAGGTGAAAATCAAGAAGAAACAAAAAGCACTAAACTCTTTGGAGCACAAATTCCGTGGAGTTTAAAAATATCTTATGCCCTTAATTATAGTAATTCTATACGGCAAAATGAAATTACATCAAATTCGTTAATGTTTTCGGGTGATTTAGATCTAACGCCCAAATGGAAAGTTGGATTTTCTTCTGGTTACGATATTAAAGATCAAGGTTTTTCATATACTCAATTACGATTTTCTCGTGATTTAGATAGCTGGAAATTAAATTTTAACTGGGTTCCTTTTGGTACCAGACAAACGTATTACTTTTTTATTGGTATAAAATCGAGTATGTTAAGTGATTTAAAATACGATAAAACAAAGCAATCAGATAAATCTTTATTCTAATTTAATATATTATGAAGAAAATAATTAATACAAAAAATGCACCAGCACCTATTGGTCCATACAATCAAGCTGTTTTAGTTGAAAATACACTATATACATCAGGGCAAATTGCTATTAATCCAGCAACTAATGAATTGGTTTTAGATTCTATAGAATTAGAAACCAAACAAGTTATGGAAAATTTAAAAGCTGTTTTAGCTGCCGCTGATATGACTTTTGAAAATGTTATAAAAACATCTATATTCATATCAGACATGAATAATTTCGCTGTTATAAATAATGTTTATGGAAGTTATTTTAACCACGAAACCGCTCCTGCTCGAGAAACTGTAGAAGTTGCAAATTTACCTAAATTTGTAAATGTTGAAATTTCAATGATTGCTATGCTATAATTTTTTAAAATAATTGTTGGTAAAAAACAATTATTTTGTTCATTTATAGATTTGTAAAAGCATTTAATTGATTAATATAAATGTTATTCCTACGTAGAGAAATCTACCATACAACCTATGTAGGTATAATAAATAATAACCGAAAAATTTATTAGAACAATTACTATTATTCCAACAAAACCGGCTATCCAGTTTGTGTAAAACCAATATTTAAAATCTTTTAAATAGCCTTTATCAATAATTCGGCAGTTGCAGGATTTGTAGCTAATGGAACATCATGAACATCGCACAAACGCATTAACATTGCAATATCTGGTTCGTGTGGATGCATTCCAAGTGGATCTCTAAAAAAGAAAACCATATCGGTTTTTCCTTCTGCAACTCTACCAGCAATTTGAGCATCACCGCCATACGGTCCTGACAAATACTTTTCTACCGTAAACCCAGCTTTTTCAGCATTTTTACCAGTTGTTCCAGTTGCTATTAATGTAATTTCTTTTGAAATTATTAAGGCTTTAAAATCCATTAAAAATTGAATCATTTCTGCCTTTTTTCCGTCGTGTGCTATAATTGCTATTTCCATATTGTAAAAATAAGAAAGTTACTTGGTATTTTACACTTTTTTTTATTTAAGTGAATGTGAATATTCTATTAAATCTACAAGTTTGGTAGCGTAACCAAACTCATTATCATACCAAGCAATAATTTTAAAAAAATTATTATTTAACTCTAAACCTGCATTGGCATCAAAAACTGCAGTTCTAGGTTCTGAAATAAAATCTTGCGATACAACTTCATCTTCCGTATAACCTAAAATTCCTTTCAACTGGTTTTCTGATGCAAATTTCATTACGTTTTTTATATCTTGGTAATTGGTAGATTTTTTTAAACGAACCGTTAAATCTACCAAAGAAACATCTACAATAGGCACTCTAACGGCCATTGCTAAAATTTTCCCTTCTAATTCAGGTAAAATTTTTAACACCGCTTTTCCTGCATTTGTTGATGTTGGAATCATATTGTTTAATGCCGATCTTCCTCTTCTCCATATTTTTTCAGGTCCATCAACAGTGTTTTGGCTAGATGTTGCCGTGTGCACCGTAGTTGCTAATGCTTCTACTATTTCAAAATTATCATTTAAAACTTTTACAATTGGTGCTAAGCAATTTGTGGTACAAGATGCATTTGAAAACACATTATCTTCTTTTTTTAAACTTGTATGATTTACTCCCATTACAAACATTGGAGCATTATTTGAAGGCGCAGAAATTACCACATTTTTTGCACCACTTTTTATATGAAGTTCTGCTAGAGTTTTATCTGTAAACAATCCTGTAGATTCTATTACATAATCTACATTTAATTTTTGCCAAGGTAAATTCTCAAGATTTTTTTCTGAAGAAATATGAATAACGCTACCATTTACAATTAATTGATTTTCAACAACTTTAATGGTTCCATTAAATTTTCCGTGTACAGAATCGTATTTTAATAAATACGCTAAATGATTAATATCTAATACATCATTAATACCTACAATTTGTATGTTTTTTCGAGAAATTGCCGTTCTAAATGCTAAACGTCCAATTCTTCCAAATCCATTAATGGCAATTTTAATCATTTAAACTAGCCTGATATTCTAAATTTAACTTTTGACTACCAAATGCTAACACCTCAGCAGGTTTATATTTAGAATCATTCTCGCCAGTATCAAACAACAACCCATCATTTTTATAATAAATTTTTCTACTATAAATTTTCCCCTCACCCGTACTAGTTGGCAATAACTCATAAATTTTTACACAAATCAAATTATCATAATCATAATAAAAAGATTTTACTTTGATAAAATTATTCTCTAAAAAATCTCTGTATTTAACTTTTATAATTTTGGAGTTTTTATAGGTAATATCTTTTTCTGAAATATTTTTAGTTATATGTCCAAGTTTTGTAAGTGATAGTATTTCATTTTCACTAATACTATCGTAATCTTTAGTAGAAACATTAATATGATAAATATAACTATCAATATCATTTACATACCTTTCAATGTTCACTACTTTTTTAATTATTTCCTTTTTTTCTTCTGACAATTCTTCAACTGCTACCGTCTTTTTCCCATTACAAGAAAAAAGACTAGTTGCAATTAAAAAAATAAAAATTTTTCTCATTTAAATAGACATTATATCACTCACTCGTAATAACTCTTTATTAATAGTATGATGACCTTTTACTGCTTGGTCTAATTCTGTAGTCTCCACTTTACCGTTAATTAAACCAACCATTAAGTTTGTTTTACCATCTAGCAGTAATTCAACAGCTTTTACCCCTAACCTACTTGCTAAAACTCTATCAAAGCAACTTGGAGATCCACCTCTTTGCATATGTCCTAAAACAGAAACTCTTACTTCGTATTCTTTTAGGTTTTTCTCTACATAATCAGCTAATTCAAATACGTTTTTACCAATTTTATCACCTTCAGCAATTACTACAATACTTGAAGATTTTCCTGATCGTTTACTTCTTTTTAATGATTCTAATAACCTTTCAAGTCCTAAATCTTCTTCGGGTATTAAAATTTCTTCAGCTCCAGCACCTACACCTCCATTTAATGCAATAAAACCAGCATCACGCCCCATTACCTCAACAAAAAACAATCTGTTATGCGAACTGGCTGTGTCTCTAATTTTATCAATTGCATCAACTACAGTGTTTAACGCCGTATCATATCCAATAGTATAATTTGTACCTGAAATATCATTATCTATGGTTCCTGGAACTCCTATGCATGGAAATTTAAACTCTTCGTTAAATACCATTCCACCAGTAAATGTGCCATCACCACCAATTAATACCAAAGCATCTACTCCTTCTTTTAACAAATTTTCATGTGCTTTTGCTCTTCCTTCTTTGGTCATAAAATCTTTAGAGCGGGCAGTTTTTAAAATAGTACCACCTCTGTTAATAATATTACTAACATTTCTAGCTTCTAATTTTGTAAAATCACCTTCTATTAAGCCTTGATAACCTCTGTAAATTCCAACACACTCTACT
>NZ_JBFHHX010000141.1:0-8172 GCF_041596795.1 Lutibacter sp. | reverse complement strand
TGGATTTGGAGTATTTTGTTTTGCCATTATAGTTTTTAAATTCTGCTAATTTTTATGAGTATTTGTTAATGCTTGTCATTTGTTATTTAGAATAAAAACCATTAAAAATACATTGACATACTAACAGCAATTGACTGTTAGCCTGGAGAATGATGGTAAATATCTTCATAACATTTGTTTTATTTGAAAAGGAGCAAAGCACATTTAACAAATAAGGTTAAAAGTAACTAAAATAAATTTGGTAAAAAATAGGAAATATAGGTTTTTGTTGGAAATTGATTTTTATTAATATTTCATTAAAAAAAATAAGAAAGCTATTTGTTTTTTAACTTTAAAAATAGCTATATTTGAATAGTTAGGTTTTCATAGACCTAAATCTTTTTAAGCTGTTGTCATTTTATTTTTTTTATGGTACAGCTTGAATAAGCTTTTAAAAATTATATTTCATAGCATAATTTGTACAAGCTTATTTCATAGCAATTTTTTTTTTAAAAAGCTCCTTTTTAGGAGCTTTTTAATTTATGTTTTATGAAATTTCCATTAATTGTAACGACGAAATGGAATTTCGGTAAGGGCTTCTTCTATTTCATTGCTTTTATATCTGATTAAATTTCCAATACGGTAAGGTTTTAGAATTCCTTTCTTATTCCAATCGGATATAGTTACCATAGAAATTTTAAAAATTTCAGCTACTTGCTTCCGGGTTAGATATTCTAGTGGTTTTTCTTTTTTTGTTTCAAGAAGTAATTCCAGAATAACTTCTTTTAAACTTAAGATTAATGCTTCTTTAAATTCATCAGGCGTGATGTTGTGTAGTAAAATAGTTGATTTTGATTCCATAATTTATTCATTTTAAACCTATTAAAATTATGAAATATTTTTTAAGTTCTTTTATCAATAGAATTTTGATTGAAGCTTATTAAATTAAACATTGCTCTTAATCTGCTTCTAACCCTATTACCGTAACGTTTTTCAATTTCTTGTGCGTTGATGTTGGTGGTTAGGTAGGTTTTACTATGGTTTTTGTGTCCAAACCATGTAATAAATTATTAAAAAAGTGAATTGTGCCATTCTTTCCCAAAAGATTCATAACTAAAATACAACCAAGGTATAATAACAAAGCTTTGAACCCACAGGATAATCCCATATGTTTACTATTTATATTTTTCATTTTAATAATTATTTAAATATTTGAATTTCTTAATCGTAATGAATTTACAATTACAGATACTGAACTAAAACTCATTGCCAATGCCGCAATAATTGGAGACAATAAAATTCCGAAGAAAGGAAAAAATATACCTGCAGCAATTGGTACTCCTAAAATATTGTAAGCAAATGAGAAGAATAAATTTTGTTTGATGTTTTTCATTACAGCATGACTCAAATTTTTAGCTTTCACAATACCTTTTAAATCGCCTTTTACCAACGTAATTGCTGAGCTTTCAATGGCTACATCTGTTCCTGTTCCCATAGCGATACCCACATTTGCCTGTGCTAAGGCAGGAGCGTCATTAATACCATCACCAGCCATTGCAACAATTTTTCCTTCGGCTTGTAATTGTTTGATAAATTCCAATTTATCTTCTGGTAAACAACTTGCTTTAAAATTGGTCAAATGCAATTCATCAGCAACTGCCTTTGCAGTATTTTCATTATCACCAGTAAGCATAATTACCTGAACATCATTTGCCATTAAATTTTTAACGGCTTCTTTGCTTGTAGTTTTAATAGCATCGGAAATACTCACATAACCTATTGCAATATTATTAATAGCGATATATGATACCGTTTTACCTAATTTTTGCTCAACTATAACTTCATTTTTTAATGAGCTAGAAATCTTTATATTTAATTGTATCAATAATTTCTCATTCCCTATTGCGACTTTATTATCATTAACAATTCCCGTAATTCCTTTTCCTGCAACAGCTTCAAAATCTGTTGATTTAGCCAATTCAATGTTATTTTCCTTAGCATAATTTACAATTGCCAAAGCTAAAGGGTGTTCACTATGTTGATTTAATGAAGCAATACTAGTTATAAGATTTGTAGCTTCCCCTTCAATAGCATACACTTTTTCAACCGATGGTTTTCCTTCAGTTAGTGTTCCTGTTTTATCGGTAATCAACACATTTACTTTGTTCATCAATTCTAAGGCTTCTGCATTTTTAATTAGCACACCATTTTGCGCACCTTTACCAACGCCTACCATAACAGACATAGGCGTTGCTAAGCCTAAGGCACACGGACAAGCAATAATTAATACAGCCACTGCATTTACAAAACCATAAACTCTAGCTGGTTCAGGACCAAAACTTGCCCAAATGATATATGTTAAAATTGAAATCACTACTACAATTGGAACAAAATATTTAGAGATGGTATCGGCTAATTTTTGAATAGGAGCACGTGATCGGCTGGCGTCACTTACCATTTGAATAATTTGTGATAATAATGTGTCTGAACCCACTTTTTCAGCTTTCATGATGAATGATTTAGAACCATTTATAGTACCTGAACTTACTTTGTCCTCAGATTTTTTATCTACCGGAATTGGTTCACCTGTTATCATAGATTCATCAATACTACTGCTACCTTCAACAATAACACCATCAACTGGAATTTTTTCACCAGGTTTTACTCTTAAAAAATCTCCTACATTTATATCGTGAATTGAAACCACTTTATCTTCTCCATTTACAACAATTGTAGCTTCAGAAGGGGCAAGTTTAAGTAGTTCTTTTATAGCACCACTGGTTTGGCTATGTGCTTTGGCTTCTAACAATTGCCCTAATAAAACTAGGGTTAGAATAACTGCTGTAGCTTCAAAATATAAACTGACATCACCTGACTCTCCTTTAAATTCTGAAGGAAAAACTTCTGGAAATAATAAAGCAACAATACTAAATATAAATGCAGCACCTGTACCGATTCCAACCAACGTAAACATGTTTAAATTCCAAGTAATGATAGATTTCCAAGCACGTTCAAAAAACATCCCACAGGTATAAAACACAATAGGAATTGTTAAAAAAAGCTGTAACCAATCCCAGTATATTTGAGGCATTAATTTTGGCAATGGGTTTATTGGTAAATGCATTGCCATAGTAATTATCAACACAGGTACCGCTAAAAAAGTAGAAATTTTCATTTTTTTAGCCAACATATTGTAAGTTTTCAATTCTTCACTTTCGTCTGGTTCCACAGGTATTAAGTCCATACCACACTTTGGACAAGAGCCAGGGGAGTTTTCAATAACTTCAGGGTGCATTGGACAAGTGTATTTTGTTTCAATGGTTAATTTTGGTTGCTCTACCAAATCCATTCCGCATTTTGGGCAACTACCCGATTTATTATAAATCTTTTCACCTTCGCAGTGCATTGGACAATAAAAAATACCATTGTCTTTTACATTTTTTATAGGTTTTACTACAGTTTGTTTTTCATTTGGGTCAAATTGAGTAATTGTATAATGAAGTCCAGCATTTAAAAATTCTTGTTGAAGTTTATCAAGAGTAACGTGTTGGGTCATTCCAAGCTCAGTGATTCCTGTTTTTAAATCAACCGAAACATGTATAATTCCACTAATATTAAGTAAGGTTTTTTCCACATTGGTTTTACAACCATTGCAACTCATTCCAACTATTTTATAGGTGTGTTTCATTTGAATACATTTTAATTTCTGTTCGATTTAAAGCAATTAAATAAAGAAAAACCTTATTTTTAAATTCATTTTTATTTAAATAACACGTTTTTACAGAAGATAAAAACGTGTTGATTAAAAGAGTGTTCTATTATTCGTGATTATGACCTTTGTGATCATCTTCTTTTTTAGTATCTATTTTCTTCTCAATTAATTTCATTCCACATTTTGGACATTCACCTTTTTTATCACTAACAACTTCGGGATGCATTGAACAAGTGTAAACTGGTTTCATTTCCATTTTCTTTAATTCCATACCACATTTTGGGCATTCACCTGGCTTATCACTTTTTACATCAGCGTGCATTGAACAAGTGTAAGTTGCTTTCATCTCCATTTGGGAATGATTCATTTCAGTTTTTGTACTGTCTTTTTTCATTTTTGAATGATCCATTTCTTGCGCTTTCATTGTAGAAAAACCTGCCATTGCTATTATTAAAACAGCTACTATTTTTTTTGTAATCATAATTTTTTGTTTTTAAATTTTATTATCTATTTATATTATAAAGGTCTGATTATTCCTATTTATTGTTGTGCATAATTTTGTTTAAATCGTATCTAATTTCCCACGAGACCCTATATTTTTGTACTGTGTAGGTGTTATTCCGGTGATTTGTTTAAATTGTCTAGATAGGTGTTGCGGACTGCTATAATTTAATTCATATGAAATTTGACTTATTGTTAATTCATTGTAAGAAATTAATTCTTTTACACGCTCTATTTTTTGTTGAATGATATAGTTTTCAATGGTTCGCCCTTCTAATTCAGAAAACATTCTACTTAATTGACAGTATTCAATGTCTAAATTTGATGCTAAAAAAGTTGAATAATTTTGATCGAATACTTTATGTCTTCCGTGAAAAATATTTTCAATAATTAATGTTTTAATTTGATTTACAATTTTGAAATCAAATGCTTCAACTATTTCAAATCCTTCTTTTTCCAAAATGTTTTTTATTGTAATCATTTCTTCTGATGAAAGATTTTTATTGAAATAGATTTTACCCAAATCAACACTTTCAAAATCAATATTATTGTTTAATAATTCCTCTTTAACAACTTTTATACAACGGTCGCAAACCATATTTTTTACGGTAACTATATTCTTTTGTTCCATTACCTTGAGTTTTTAATTCATCTATTTTAAAACTACCTATCAAAAAATGATAGGTAGTTTTGATATTCATTATTGAATAATAGTTTCAGTATTTCCACATTTCAGCATTTTTGCTCCAAAATAAGGGTTGTTGATTTTTTCTGATAAACTTAACCAGTAAGCACCGTTATTGTTATCTGCCATTGGGCAAAATTGTTCAAATACTTTTTTATTCACTCCAAATAACTTCACTGCTTTTATTAAATGAGTAGATAAGTGCTTGAAGTGATTTCTTTGAATACTAATATCAGTGCTTTTTGAAATAGCACTGGCAGACGTCGTAATTTCTTTTGAAATTGTCATCCAATGCATATGAGCTTCATTATTCGTTAATAATTTCATATCAATCTTACCAACTAATTTTAATAAATCACTAGCAGATTTTTGTGCGATTTTAGCGTTATCATTTGCAAAAGCATCTTTTAAATCTATGTATTTAACAAATACATTATTTAATTGATTTTGAAACTCTTTAGAAACTGAAATTCTAGTGTTCATTTTTGAATGATCAGTAACTTTTTCAGTTATTGACAACTTACTTTCGTTTTGCATTTTATCTGAAGCTTCTCCATCCTGTGATTTACCATGGTTAGCATGGCCAGTTTCTGCTTTACCACCTTGTAAATTCATCATACTTGGTTTTCCTGCTAATTGCGAAGCTGCATCTACCGTAAATGTACCGTTTACTACAATTTCCTCACCCGTTTCAAGCCCCGATTTTATCACAAAAGAATCTCCAAGTGACGGGCCTAATGTTACTTCTCTTAACGTAAAGTTTCCACCAGTACCACTATTATTTTTAATATAAATAATAGATCGTTCACCCGTCCACATAATCGCAGATTTTGGAATTACAATTTCTTGTGAAGCTGTTTTACTCACTTTGTTTTTAATAATTCCAGAAGCAAACATTTCAGGTTTTAGTTTGTTACCTACATTCTTAATTTCAACACGTGCAGTTGCAACTCTGGTTTGCGCATTAATCAATGGATCTACAAATGAAATGGTTCCTTCAAATGTTTCACCAGGAACTGATTGAATGGTATACGAAACTTTATCACCTACTTTTACCCAAGCCATATCACTTTCATAGATATCAAAAAGCACCCAAAGTGATGATAAATCAGCGATTTCATAAATTGGCATTCCTCTATTTACATAATCACCTAAATCTACTTTTTTGGAAGTAACAATTCCAGATACATCAGCTGTTATAGGAAATTGTTGAATTGTTTTACCAGAACTGATAATTTTGTTGATGGTACTTTCACCAATTTTCCAATTTTTCAATTTTTGTTTGGCTGCATCAAATAGTTCTGGTTGCGAATTTTTAATGGAGTACGCTTGTAATAATTCTTCTTGAGCAGTCACCAAATCTGGCGAATAAACCATTGCCAAGGTTTGTCCTCTACTTACATTTTCACCCGTAAAATTGATCCTTAAACTTTCAATTCTCCCTGGTATATGTGTAGATTGTGTATACAATTTACGTTCATCAACTTGTATTTTTCCATTCAAACGTAATTCCTTATTTGCTGCTGAATTTCCTACAACCATTGTTTGAACATTCGCTAACTTTAGTGCATTTTCACTCATTTGAAGTGAGTTTGGATCTGCTCCAACATCATCTGTAGCAACCGGAATTAAATCCATACCGCAAAGTGGACATTGCCCTGGTTCCGACTGTCTAATTTGTGGATGCATAGAGCAAGTCCAAGTAGCTCCTGCTTCTTGTTCTGCAGAATGATCGTGTACTTCTTTTGTTGCATCGCTTCCTCCGAAAAGCATCCAACCTAGAAACAGTCCAATAAAAAGGACTCCTACTATTTTTAGTATATTTTTTATTTTTGTTGTCATTTTAGTCGTTTTTTGAAAGTAAGTAATCTAGTTTCGCTTGTGCTGTAAATTGATTTTTAACTTCTGCAGCGGTGGCTTTTTCATACATTAATACATCTTGATTCATCCTTAATATTTCAATAAAGTCTGAACCAGAATTGCTATACGAAGCTATTAAAAGAGCAATTGCTTGTTTCGTGCTTTTCACTTGAGTTTCAAATAAATTCAACAAATCCGTTGACTTTGATACATCATATTGAGCACTACTATAACTTGTTATTAAATTATTTGTTACAGCCACTTTTTTCTCTTCCGTTGCAGTAATCATATATTCCGCTTCTTTTTGTGCAGCCTTGTATTTTTTTCTGAAAATAGGAAGTGTTACCGAAAGCATTGGCATAATAGCATCTTGTCCGTTCATCGCTAAATCGGGCACATCTCTTTTTGCGATAATTGAATAATCCAATCCAAGTCCAATTTTTGGATAGCCTTCTTTTATCGCCACTATTTTTTGTGCCTCAAAAGCTTCTTTTTGGCGGTCTAATTGCACTAATTTAGGATTGTTACTAAATAGCGAATCAGAAGCTACCAAACCATCAACTGTTGCTTTGGGCAATTCAGCAGGAAACTCTAAATTAGTAGCGCTATTTCTATTCAAAAGAGTATTAAAAGCAACTTGTAACGGTTCTTTTTTATTTTTCAAAAGTTGAATATTCGTGATGCTTTCATTTCTTTTTATATCAATCCGAACCACATCCACCATAGCACCTTTGCCATTTTTAAATTTGCTTAAGGCTAATTCTTTATAGGTATTCAAAATTGCTAAGTTTTCTTCTTCCAACTTAATCAGTTGTTGTAATTCATACATTTCTGCATATATTTTTTTTACATTTAAGAAAACTTCATTTTTTGTGTCAACATAGTTTTGAAATAGTGCTTCCGCCATTAAATTAGCCGCATTTTCTTTTGCCGCTAATGTTCCAAACCAAGGAAACATCTGCATAACGCTAAATCGGGCTTCTTGACTCCCAATTCTTGTTTCAATCATTCTACCAAACGCACTAACGGTGAGTATTGGATCTGGCAAAGCGCTCACTTGAGGTGATTTTTGTAATGCCGCTTCAAATTTTGTATAGGCCGATTTTACCTCAGGATTATTTTTTGAAGCAATTAGCAAATACTCATTTAAAGTTTGTCCATTTACGTGAAATGAAAATAGCAAACTCATCATTATCAAATATCTTATATTTAATATTTTATATAGTGTTTTAGTTTTCATTTATTGATTTTTTTTAATTACAGATTCTCTCCAATATGCTTGTAATACAGGTACCACAAACATTGTCATTATTTGAATTATCATTCCACCAAAGGTTGGAATAGCCATAGGAATCATTATATCTGCTCCTTTTCCTGTTGAAGATAATACTGGCAGCAGCACAATTATAGTGGTTGCGGCAGTCATCATTGCAGG
>NZ_JBFHHX010000140.1:0-8173 GCF_041596795.1 Lutibacter sp. | reverse complement strand
TGAAAAAATGCGTGACATGGAGGTAAAGCTGCTTTTCCGTTAGCAACATTATCAGAAAATGAAACTGAAGTGTCTGGTAAAACACTTGGGTTCCAAGCGGAAACTAGCATTCTTCTGCTATCTGGATTTGTTTTTATGGTGTTAATAACTTCTGTAATTTGATCAATTCCTTCACTGTTCCAATTACGCCATTGATGTCCGTAAACCGGACCTAAATCACCATTTTCATTAGCCCAAGCATCCCAAATTTTAACGTTATTTTCTTTTAAATATTCAATATTTGTATCGCCTTTTAAAAACCATAAAAGTTCATATATAATAGATTTTAAATGCAGTTTTTTAGTAGTTAGCATTGGAAAACCTTCACTTAAATCAAAACGCATTTGATACCCAAAAACACTTTTAGTACCGGTTCCAGTTCTATCTTCTTTTAAAATTCCTTTTTCCTGAACGTGTTTTATTAAGTCTAAATATTGTTTCATTTATTTTGTTTAATCGTTTAATACCAACAGTGAGTTTTTAACCTATAATCATTCCTGCAATTGTTGCCGATAAAAGTGATGCTATAGAACCTCCAATAAGAGCTTTCATACCAAATTCCGACAAGGTTTTTCTTTGTGATGGTGCTAAAGATCCAATTCCTCCAATTTGAATTCCAATAGAAGCAAAATTTGCAAAACCACACAACATGTAGGTTGCCATTATAACAGATTTATTATATGTAAAATGAGTTACGCTTGCTACGTTTTTTAATTCAGCTAGTTGAATATAGCCTACAAATTCACTTGCGGCTAATTTTACACCTAACAATTGTCCCATTAACATAATATCTTCTGTTGCTACACCAATTAACCACATTAATGGTGCAAAAATAGTTCCTAAAATAGCTTCTAAAGTAAATTTAGGATACGGTGTATTTGCAGCCATCCAATCGTTTAAATTAGTAATATCGCCAAACCAACCTAAAATTCCATTTAACATGGCAATTAAAGCAACAAAAACTAATAGCATTGCAGCTACATTTGCTGCTAACTTTAACCCTTCTGTTGTTCCGTTTGCAATGGCATCTAAAATGTTTGACCCAATTTTATCTTGAGAAACATTTACATCTGTATTAATGGTTTCGGTTTGTGGATATAACATTTTAGAAATTACAATGGCTCCAGGAGCAGCCATTACAGATGCGGCCAATAAATGTTTGGCAAATTGTAATCGTAATTCTGGATCACTTCCACCTAAAAAACCAATATATGCAGCTAGAACACCTCCGGCAACCGTGGCCATTCCACCAATCATTACCAATAATATTTCAGAACGATTCATGCGTTCTAAATATGCTTTAATCATTAAAGGAGCTTCAGTTTGTCCTAAAAATATATTTCCGGCAACTGATAAACTTTCAGCACCTGAAATATGTAATAATTTTGTTAAAGCTATAGCCAATCCTTTTACTATTAATTGGATTATTCCTAAATAAAATAAAAGTGATGTTAATGCAGAAAAGAAAATAATTGTTGGAAGAATTTGAAAAACAAAGATAAAACCAAACGAATCACCATTCATTAAATCACCAAATAAAAATATACTTCCAGCAGCAGTATAATCTAATATATTGGTGAAAATTCCACCAACAAATTCAAAAATTGCTTGTATAAACGGAACTTTTAAAACTCCAATTCCAATTAATAATTGTGCAGATAAGCCAGCTCCAACTGTTTTCCAGTTTATGGCTTTTCTATTGCTACTAAATAAATAAGCTATTAGAAGTAAAGAAACCATACCTAATACACCACGTAACATAGAATTTACTGAAAATCCTTGATTGTCTATTATGGGAGTTGGAATTGTTTCTTGAGCGTTAAGGGTAACTATACTACATAGTAATAGGGCAGATAAAGAAATCTTTTTTATCATAAGGGTAACATGGTATTAAGAAGTACGTTTGTTTATTTCGTCTCTAAGTTTTGCGGCTAATTCATAATCTTCATTTAAAACAGCTTGGTCTAATTTATCGTTTAACTGTTTTAAAGTATCTTTAGAATAGGAAGCTTCTTTTTTTGGTTTTTCAATTAACTTTTCAATGTCTTTATCTTCTTTTTCAGGAGATAATTCATCTTTAATTTTTAAATAAATTCCAGCTTTATCTAAAATATTTTCATAAGTAAAAATAGGAGCATTAAATCTGGTAGCTAAAGCAATGGCATCGGATGTTCTGGTATCTATTATTTCTTCAATATGATCGCGTTCACATATTAAACTAGAGTAAAAAACACCATCCACTAATTTATGGATGATAACTTGTTTAATGGTGATTTGAAATCTATCGGCAAAACTTTTAAAAAGATCGTGAGTAAGTGGTCTTGGAGGTTTAATTTCCTTTTCTAATGCTATGGCAATTGACTGCGCTTCAAAAGCGCCAATAACAATGGGTAAGGTTCTGCTTCCTTCCACTTCACTTAAAACTAGTGCATACGCACCACTTTGCGTTTGACTATAGGATATGCCTTTTATATTTAAACGAACTAAACTCATAAGCTAAATTTAATAAAAAAGGCTGTCTAATCAAAGGACTTAATGCTCAATTATTAGACAGTCTTTTTTAAGAGGCACAATTTAGGAAAATTTATGCGTTATTTGCTTTAAATTCTTTTAACTTTTCAACCAATTTAGGAACAACTTCAAAAGCGTCTCCAACAATGCCATAGTCTGCTGCTTTAAAAAATGGAGCATCGGCATCTGTATTAATAACAACTTTTACTTTTGATGAGTTTATTCCAGCTAAATGTTGAATAGCTCCTGAAATTCCAATAGCAATATATAAATTAGATGCTACGGGTTTTCCAGTTTGCCCAACGTGCTCACTATGAGGTCTCCAGCCTAAATCTGAAACTGGTTTAGAGCAAGCCGTGGCAGCACCTAAAACGGAAGCTAATTCTTCAACCATTCCCCAATTTTCTGGACCTTTTAAGCCTCTTCCGCCTGAAACTACAATATCAGCATCTGCAATTGTAACTTTTCCTTTAGTTTGTTCAACAGAGATTGAAGTTAAATTGCTTTCTAAAATTGATGGAGAATATTCTTCTAAAGTTCCGGCAATTTCATTTTCAACTAAGCCAAATGAATTTTTTGACAACGAAAGCACTTTTACATCTGTGCTAATTTGTGTAAAATTAAAGGCTTTGCTTGAAAATGCTTTTCTTTTTACAGTAAATGGAGTAATTGAACTTGGTAAGGCTGTAACATTACTTGCATAACCTGCGTTTAAATTTACTGCCACCATTGGTGCAACATATAAACCATTAGTATTAGCATCTAATATTAGTACTTTAGAATTTTCTTTTTCAGCAGCTTGTTTAATAATATTTGCAATAATTTTAGCATTAAATTTTAAATTGGCATTGTTTATATTTAATACTTTTTCTGCACCATATTTATATAAAGATTGTGGCTCAATGGCATTAATTGCCAACACCACTACATTTGTTCCTAACTGTTCTGCAACTTTTTTTCCGTACGATGTTACTTCAAAAGCTGATTTCTTAAATTTTCCTTCCGATGTTTCGGCAAAAACTAAAACTGACATATATTTTTAATGTTTTTGTATTAGACTAAAATTAAATTACTTTGGCTTCATTGTGTAACAAACTAATTAGTTCATCAACATTATCAACAATTTTACAAGCAGATTTTGCTGCAGGTTTTTCAAAAGAAATTGTAGATGTAGCATTTTCATTTGTTGAAGGTTCTACAACTGTTAATTTTTTTTGACGCGCCATCATAATTCCGCGCATATTAGGAATTTTTAAATCTTTTTCTTCAACCAAACCTTTTTGACCAGCAATAATTAAAGGTAAATTTGAAGATAAAATTTCTTTACCTCCATCAATTTCTCTTTGTATTGTTGCCTTTTCGCCTTCAATTTCAAGGCCAACACAGGCATTTACAAAACTAAAATCTAATAATGCGGCTAACATTCCAGGTACCATTCCACCATTATAATCTATAGATTCTTTTCCAGCTAAAATTAAATTAAAACCACCTTCTTTAACAACAATGGCCAATTCTTTTGCTACTGTAAATCCGTCTAAAGGCTCTGTGTTTACTCTAATTGCTTCATCAGCACCAATTGCCAAAGCTTTTCTTAAGGTTGGCTCTGTTGTGGCATTTCCAACGGTTACTACTGTAACTGTTGCTCCTTGTTTTTCTTTAAACCACATTGCTCTTGTTAAAGCAAATTCATCATAAGGATTTATGACAAATTGCACGCCGTTACTATCAAATTTAGAATCATTTTCTGTAAAATTAATTTTTGATGTAGTGTCTGGAACGTGACTAATACAAACTAATATTTTCATTTTATTATATATTTGGGTTTTTAATTTAAAATTAGTAGTTATTTAATGTTATTTTTACGAATGTACTACTTTTTTTTAAAATTACTATGCACGCATAGTAATATTTTATAAAACGTAATTTTTTTGAAAGTAAAATAAGAATTGATTACTTTTGCGAACGGTAAATATTTATATATAATGAAGACTATACAATTTAGAGAAGCCATTTGTGAGGCAATGAGTGAAGAAATGAGAAGAGATGAATCTATCTTTTTGATTGGTGAAGAGGTTGCAGAATATAATGGCGCATACAAAGCATCTAAAGGAATGCTTGATGAATTTGGAGCAAAACGTGTTATTGATTCTCCAATTGCTGAGTTAGGATTTACAGGAATTGCAGTAGGTTCAGCAATGAATGGTAATAGACCAATTGTTGAATTTATGACCTTTAACTTTGCTTTGGTTGGTATTGATCAAATTATAAATAATGCTGCAAAAATTAGACAAATGTCTGGCGGACAATTAAATTGTCCTATTGTTTTTAGAGGTCCAACAGGTTCTGCTGGTCAATTAGGAGCAACGCACTCGCAAGCTTTTGAAAATTGGTTTGCAAATACACCAGGATTAAAGGTTATTGTACCTTCAAATCCATATGATGCAAAAGGATTATTAAAGGCTGCTATTAGAGATAACGATCCAGTTATTTTTATGGAGTCAGAACAAATGTATGGTGATAAAGGTGAAGTTCCAGAAGGTGAATATATTATACCAATTGGTGTGGCAGATGTAAAAAGAGTTGGTACAGATGTAACAATTGTTTCTTTTGGTAAAATTATTAAAGAAGCTTATAAAGCGGCCGAAGTATTAGAAAAAGAAGGAATTTCTGTTGAAATTTTAGATATGAGAACTATTAGACCAATGGATTTTGAAGCTATTTTTACTTCAGTTAAAAAAACAAATAGATTGGTTGTATTAGAAGAAGCTTGGCCATTTGCTAGTATTTCTTCGGAAATTACTTTCCAAGTACAAGAAAATATCTTTGATTATTTAGATGCTCCTGTAAGAAGAATTACAACAGCAGATACACCTGCAGCATACTCTCCGGTATTAATGGAAGAATGGTTGCCAAACTTTAACGATGTTGTTAAAGCAGTAAAAGATGTATTGTACATAAAATAATGGAATAAAATTTGCGTTATAAACTCCTTTCAGGTTTTTCCTGAAAGGTGTTTTTTTTTATATTATGAGAAATAAGTTTAAAAGTATATTTATTTTGGCTTTATTGTTTTGTTTAAACAGTTTTGCCCAAGTAAAAATAAGTGGAGTAGTAATTGATGAACAAAATCAGTCAATTCCATTTGCAAACATTGTGTTTGTTGGGTCTAATATAGGAACCGTTTCAGATGAAAATGGGAAATTTTATTTAGAGTCTGATAAAACCTACACCCAAATTGAAGTTTCTTTTTTAGGTTTTGACACCAAAAAGCTTAGTGTAAAAAACAGAGACTATAATTTAAAGATTATTTTAACAGAAGCTGCTGCACAACTAGGCGAAGTATTTATTTATGGTGGAAAGGTTAAGAAAAAGGGGAATCCGGCTATTGCTATTTTAGAAAAAATTTGGGCCAGAAAGCGTCACAATGGTATATATTTATTTGATCAATATCAATATGAAAAGTATGAAAAGCTTGAATTTGATATGAATAATGTAGATAGCGCCTTTATGAAGAAAAAGCTTTTTAAAGGAATGGAATTTATATTTGAAGAAATTGACACTTCAAACATCACAGGAAAATCGTATTTACCAATTTTTATTAATGAATCTGTTTACAATTCTTTTGGTAGAAATACCGGTGGTAAAAAACTTAGAGAAGATTTAATTGCAAATAAAAATTCGGGATTTAATTCTAACCAAAATGTTATAGCTTTTATTAAAGATTTATATGTAGACTATGATGTATATGATAGCTATATTAAAATATTTGATAAAAGTTTTGTAAGCCCAATCTCAAAAGCTGCTGGTGTTTCCACATATAATTATGTGTTGTCAGACAGTGCTTTTGTTGATAATAAATGGTGCTACAATATTATTTATTATCCAAGAAGAAAAGGAGAACTGACTTTTAAAGGAGATTTTTGGGTAAATGATACCACTTTTGCTATTAAAGAAATTAATATGCAAGTAAACAAAAGTGCCAATATAAACTGGGTAAAAGACATTTATATAGAACAAGAATTTGACGTACTAAACGACTCGGTGTTTTTATTGAAACGAGATTATATGTTGTCGGATTTTAGTTTAAATAAGAAAGATAAATCTAAAGGATTGTATGGGAAACGTACAACTATGTACAAAAACTATGCATTTAATTTGCCAAAAGAAGATAAGTTTTACGCCATAGAAAGTAATATTTACGACCAAAATATTTACAATAAAACGGAAGATTATTGGGGTGTAAATAGGCAGGAAAAATTAAATGAAAATGAATTGGGTATTTATAAAATGCTCGATACACTTTCAACGGTTCCCAAGTTTAAAAGATTGTATAATTTAGTTTCCATTTTAGGATCAGGTTATATAGAATATAATAAATTTGATTACGGACCAATTTTCTCCACTTTTGGAAAAAATGATGTTGAAGGATGGCGAATTAGAGTTGGAGGAAGAACGTACCTTGGCGGAAATGAACCTTGGCGTGTACAAGCCTATACCGCATACGGTTTAAAAGATAATCAATTTAAATATGGTGTTTCAGGAAAATGGATGTTAGATCCAAAAAGTAGATTTACCATTGGAGCTGGAAACAGAAGAGATATTGAGCAAATAGGTGTAAGTTTAACTACAACAAATGATGTTTTAGGAAGAAGTTTTGCATCTTCATCTTTATTTTCTTCAGGTGATAATAGCAAATTAACATCTATAAATTTATCTAATGTATTCTTTTCAATAGAACCAAAAAACAATTTAGAATTTAGGTTAGGAGCATCTTATAGAACCTTAAAATCCGCATCGCCAGAAACTTTTAATTTAGATTATTGGGTTGATGAAGATAATGGAATAAAAAAATCGGATGTTGTACAAAGTGAAATAGATTTTTCAATAAGATATACACCAAATAGAAAAACTATTGGTTATGGTGTTGAACGTAACGAGGTTTCAACAACCTACTCAACTTTATTTTTAAATTATTCACGTGGTATAAAAGGTGTTCTTAATAGCGATTTTGACTATGAAAAGATTCAGTTTTATTACAAACAGCCAATTTTAATTGGTGGTTTTGGACGTATGTTTACAACTTTTGAAGTAGGTAAAACATTTGGAGAAGCACCTTTAGGATTGTTAAATGTTGTGCCAGGAAATCAATCGTATTTCACCATTGAAAATACCTATTCATTATTAGATTATTACGAATTTGTAACGGATACTTATGCATCTTTACACGTTGAACATAGTTTTAATGGTCGATTCTTATCGAGAATTCCATTGTTAAGAAAATTAAATCTACGTGAAATTGTTGGAGTTAAAGGTGTTTGGGGAGAAATTTCAGATGAAAACAAAGCATTAAATGCCTCAAATATTAGTTATTTAGCACCAGATAAACCATATATAGAATATAATGTAGGTATTGGAAATATTTTTAAAGTTTTCCGATTAGATTTTAGCTGGAGAGGAAATTATAGAGATGTACCAAATGCAAATAATTTTGCAATTAAAGGCGCTTTCGGATTCCATTTTTAAAAATAAACTAAAATTAAATTGTTAGCAATATGATTTTTGTATTTTTACCAAAGAAAAAATTAAAAACAGAAATGTATGAGTAGCAAAGAAAAGGAAACTA
>NZ_JBFHHX010000139.1:0-8258 GCF_041596795.1 Lutibacter sp. | reverse complement strand
TAGAAGAAGTTTATACGCAAGTTCTTTCTGATTTAACCGATGCTTATAACCTATTACCTACTTCAAACGATGTTTATGCAACAAAATATAGTGCTGCAGCACTTTTAGCTAAAGTATATTTGCAAATGGGAGACTACGTTAACGCTCGTGAAATGGCAAATGAAGTTATTAGTTATAGCGGAGCAACATTAGCTAGTTCATTTTCTGGAGCTTTTAATAATGATGGAAATTCTGTAGAAGATTTATTTGCTTGGCAAGTAACAAGCCAAGATGATAGTTCTAACTTCTTTAATTTATTTTGGGCTGGATCTGCTTATGGTGGACGTTCAGGAAATCCAGATATCTATATTAATGCTCAACATTTTAGTATTTATGATGACGCTAATGACGATAGAAGTCTTTTCTTTTATGAAACATCTAGAGGAACAGCAACTACAAAATGGCAATACCAATATGGAAATATTCCTTTTTTACGTTTAGCTGAAATGTATTTAATTAGAGCAGAATGTAATTTTAGAAGATCTACAATTGTAGGTGACACTCCATTAAACGATATAAATAAATTACGAAACAGAGCAAATGCCAATTTGTTTATTACTGTAGATTTATCTACCATATTAATGGAAAGAAAAAGAGAGTTAGCTTTTGAAGGATTTACATTATTTGATGCAAAACGATTAGGAGAAAACATAGGGTCAATTTCTTATGATGCCGACCAATTAGTAATGCCTATTCCTTTAAGAGAAACAGATGCAAATCCAAACTTAGAGCAAAATAATGGTTATTAACAAACAACTATTTAATTAAGAAAATAAATTAGGAGCTTTTGTAGATATGCATAAAGCTCCTAAATTTTTTAATTAATTATGAAGGCTATTCATATAAAATTAAGTTACTATTGGAAAAATATTCACCGCAAAATTCATTCTTTGCGCTAAATATAACTCCTTTTATTTTTATTTTTAATTAACTTTCACCATTCCAAAAAACAGTAGTCAAACTTTAAAAATTTAGTATAATATAGTCCTATTCTATTTTAAAATTAAATCAATGAAAAAAAATCTTTTATCTACCCTATTATTTACAATACTCGCATTTTATACACTAAATGCGCAAGAACTAAAATCGCCTTCCGAGTTTTTAGGTTATGAACTTGGAACTCGTTTTACCAGACATCATGCAGTTGTTG
This sequence comes from Lutibacter sp., assembly GCF_041596795.1. Classification (GTDB taxonomy): domain Bacteria; phylum Bacteroidota; class Bacteroidia; order Flavobacteriales; family Flavobacteriaceae; genus Lutibacter. The sequence continues at coordinate 7,069 of NZ_JBFHHX010000139.1, read as the reverse complement.
ATTACTTTACGTATGTAAGTGAGAATTTAAAAAGTGTAAAACTGGAAAAATACGGACAAACTAATGAGTTTAGACCATTATATCTTTCTTATATTTCTTCAGAAGAAAATATTAACAATTTAGAAACCATTAGAGAGGATAATTTAAAAAGAGCTGGCATAATAAAAGGTGATAGTAAATTAGAAATTGCAACGGTATGGTTAAGTTATAACGTACACGGAAATGAAGCATCTAGCACAGAAGCTGCTATGCAAACTTTGTATGAATTGGTTACTAACAAACAAGATTGGCTTAAAAACACTTTGGTTATTATTGATCCTTGTTTAAATCCGGACGGAAGAGACAGATATGCCAACTGGTACAATCAAATAAAAAGCACTCCATACAATACAGATCCATACGCTGTAGAACATAGAGAACCTTGGCCAAGAGCAAGAGCAAATCATTATTTATTTGATTTAAATAGAGATTGGGCGTGGGCTACCCAAATTGAAACGCAACAACGTTTAAAAATGTACAATAAGTGGTTACCTCAAGTTCATGTAGATTTTCATGAACAAAGTTATGAGAACCCTTATTATTTTGCACCTGGCGCTGAACCATTTCATGAAATAATTACAGATTGGCAACGAGATTTTCAAACTCAAATAGGTAAAAATCATGCAAAATACTTCGATCAACAAGGTTGGCGTTATTTTACTAAAGAATCTTTTGACTTGCTATATCCTAGTTATGGAGATACCTATCCAACATATATGGGCGCAATTGGTATGACCTATGAACAAGCTGGAATTAGTGCTGGTTTAGGTGTAAAAATAGAAAACAATACAGTTCTTACCTTAAAAGATAGAATTGCACACCATTTTACAACAGGTATTTCTACGGTAGAAATGACCGCTAAAAATAGCTCTAAATTACTTTCAGAATTTAAAAAATTCTTTAATAATTCAAGTGCAGAGTACCAAAGCTATGTTTTAAGAGGTGATGCTGAAAAAATTAATCAAGTGGTAAGCTTACTTAAAACACATGAAATTTATAATTATTCACCAGAAGAAAAAACCATTAAAGCCTCTGATTATGATTCAAATTCTTTAAAAACCATTAGAACAACTAATCAAGATTTGGTAATTCCTACAAATCAACCAAAAGGAAAAATGGTTAAAGCCTTATTTGAAAAAGAAGCAAAACTTACAGATTCTTTAACTTATGATATTACTGCCTGGAGCATTCCTTATGCTTATGGCTTACAAGGTTTTGCCTCAAAAACATCTATTAACGTTAATTCCAATGCAACTACTAGTAAATTTGTAGCTAATCAACCTACAAACAATGCATACGCCTATATTCACAAATGGAATGAAGTTTCCGACGCTACTTTTTTAGGAGATTTATTAGAAAATGGATACAATGTGCGTTATTCTAAAACCGATTTTTCAGTTGAAGGAAATTCTTATAAGAAAGGAACTTTGGTTATTATGCGTGCAGACAATGAACATATAAAATATTTTGATGATACCATTACTAAACTAGCAAATTCTTTAAACACAAAATTAAGTTCAGTAAACACAGGTTTTGTTTCTTCAGGAACTGACTTTGGTTCTAGTAATTATACATTAATAAAACCAAAAAGAGTTGCTGCAATAGCAGGAGAAGGAACTTCTTCTCTTAGTTTTGGTGAAATTTGGCACTTTTTTGAAACACAATTGCAATATCCGTTAACTGTTTTAAACACTTCTAATTTAAAAAGTACCAACCTTTCCAATTATGATGTATTAATTTTACCTGACGACTATATTATTGACACTAAAGAGTTGGAAATGTTTACTTTATACGTTACTAAAGGTGGTACAATTATTTCATTAGGAACTTCTGTAAATAGTTTTGCAGATAAAGACGGCTTTAATTTAAAAACTAAAAAAGATACGCTAAATACCAATTCAAAGCCTAATTTGGTTCCTTATGATCAACAAGAACGTACTTATGTTAAAACTTTAATTACTGGAAGTATTTTTAAAAGTACTATTGAAAACACACACCCATTAGCTTTTGGATATCCAAATTATTATCACAGCTTAAAATTAAGTGGTACTTCATACAAATTATTAGACAAAGGTTTTAATGTAGGTTACTTTGCAGAAAACTCGAAAAACATTTCTGGATTTGCTGGAGTTGATGCCTTAAAGCAAGTTCCAAATTCGTTATTATTTGGTATAGAAAATAAGGGAAGAGGACAATTAATTTATATGGTAGACAATCCTTTATTTAGGTCGTTCTGGCAAAATGGAAAATTATTTTTTACCAATGCAGTATTCTTAAATTAAGTTTAAAACTAGTTTAAACAAAAAAGCGAGCTAAATAGCTCGCTTTTTTGTTACATTCTAAATAAAGATTAAACAGGTTCTCCGTATAAATCAAATTCTGTAGCTTCAGTAATTTTTATAGTGGCAAATTTTCCAACTTGCACATAATGCTTTGTAGCATCAATTAACACTTCATTATCCACATCTGGAGAATCAAATTCCGTTCTACCAACAAAAACATTTCCATCTTTCCTATCTATAATTACTTTAAATGTTTTTCCAATTTTCTCCTGATTTAAATCCCAAGAAATTTGGCTTTGCAACTCCATAATGTCATTAACACGTTGTTGCTTCACATCTTCAGGAACATCATCTTCTAAATTTGCCGCGTGCGTATTTTCCTCGTGCGAATATGCAAAAGCACCTAAACGTTCAAAACGCATTTCTTGTACCCAATCTTTTAATTCTTGAAAATTCTCTTCTGTTTCTCCAGGATAACCAACAATTAAAGTGGTTCTAATAGCCATATTTGGAACCGATTTTCTAAATTCAGCAATTAAATTAGTAGTTTTTTCATGTGAAGTTCCTCTACGCATAGATTTTAAAATATCATCATTTATATGTTGTAAAGGAATATCTAAATAATTACACACTTTTGGTTCATTATTTATAACTTCTAAAACATCTAAAGGAAAACCTGTTGGAAATGCATAATGCAAACGAATCCATTCTATACCATCAATTTTAGCTAATTCTTTTAATAAATCGGCTAAGGCTCTTTTTTTGTAAATATCTAAACCGTAATAGGTTAAATCTTGCGCTATTAAAATAATTTCTTTAATACCTTTTTTTGCCAATTTTGTAGCTTCAATTACCAAATTTTCAATAGGAGTTGAAACGTGTTTACCACGCATTAAAGGAATTGCACAAAAAGAACATGGTCTATCACAACCTTCAGCAATTTTTAAATATGCATAATGCGTTGGTGTTGTTGTTAAACGCTCGCCAACCAATTCGTGCTTATAATCTGCCTCTAAAACTTTTAATAAATTTGGTAAATCATGCGTACCAAAGTACTCATCAACATCCGGAATTTCTTTTTGTAAATCTGGCTTATAACGCTCACTTAAACAACCACTTACATAAACTCTATCAACTTCACCTAATTCCTTTTTATTTACATAATGCAAAATGGTATTGATAGATTCTTCCTTTGCATCGCCAATAAAACCACAAGTATTTATAACAACAATATTTCCATCATCATTTTCATCTTCGTGAACCACATTTTTGTTATTTGCCTTTAATTGCCCCATTAAAACTTCACTATCGTAAACGTTTTTAGAACAACCTAAAGTAACTACGTTAATTTTATTTTCTTTCTTAGTTTTTGTACGCACAAATTTTGTATTTTGAATTATAATTTTTGCAAAAGTAATGAAACCTTTTTAATTGTGTTTAGTCTAATTATAAATACCTAAATTTTAACTGTTTCCAAATTAAAATTCTTTTTTTAATTGATTTGCTTTTAATAAATATTTGATCAATTAATTTTTCTAAATTCTTTAGCTAATTATAATTAACAGGAAGTTTTCTAACTTTTGAAATTTGCTCAAAAGCATACCCTAATTGCAATAATTCTTTTTCCTGAAATGGTTTTGCTATAAAGGTTAAACTAATTGGTTCACCTGATTTTTCATAACCCATTGGTACGGTTAAACAAGGATATTTGGCAACCGCAGCAAAACCAGCGTGATAATTATTTATTGATAAAATAGCCTCTAAATTATATTCAGCCATAGGTTTATCAAAAAAAAGTTTTCCTGTGGTATTTAAATTATTTTTAACAATAGCAAACTCATCTTGCGTTGTTGAATCATTAACAATTCCAATAAACAACTGTTGACCGTAAGGTGCTCTTTTTAAAGAATCTTGCAAATTAATTTGAATAATATCTTCAATAGATTTTATTTTCAAGCTTTTATCGGCATACTTACTTAAATATTTTGGCAAGTCATATTTCATATCAATATTTAGCAAGGTTAAAAAGCCATTCAACTGTAATTTTTGTGGTTCAAACTCAATTAGTATAGCTCCAGCATTTTTTAATAAATCAACATTTTTTTTATAAATAGAATCAGATAATAATTCCTTTATAACTCCTAACCTTTTCCCTTTAATTGTTAATGAATTTAAATCTTTTAAATACTCTACATCACTTTTAATATTTAACGTGGTAATATCTAAAGCGTCTTCTCCTGTCATTGCTGCTAAAAAAATGGCATTATCAATCACACTTTTTGTCATTGGTCCGGGAGTATCTAAGGTACTTGAAATAGGCACAATTCCTGTTCTACTTAACAAACCAACTGTTGGTTTTAAGCCAACAACAGAACTTTTACTTGACGGTGATAAAATGGAACCAGAAGTTTCTGTTCCAACCGCAGCTACAGCATAATTTACTGCTACACTTACACCACTTCCAGAACTTGATCCACCGGTTTCAAATATTTTTCTTCCATAAGGATTTAAAGTTTGACCACCAATTGCGCTATAACCAACAGGACAACCATCGCAAAAATAATAAGCCCATTCACTTAAATTAGCCTTTCCTAAAATTAATGCGCCATTCTCTTTTAATTTTTTAACAATAAAAGCATCATCCGTAGTGTTGTTTTCTTTTAAAGCAAAAGCACCAGCGGTAGTAGGCATTCCAATAGTATTAATGTTATCTTTCAATAAAATTGGCAATCCGTATAACGTATATTTTGTTTCTTTAGGTCTGTTTTTATCCTTTTCTTTTGCTTCTTCAATAACATTTGGGTTTAATGCTATAATACTATGCAATGCTAAATTATTATTACTTTCAAATTTTCTAATTCTGTATAAATAAAAAAGCACAATTTTTTCGTAGGATAAAATTCCATTCGCAACAGATTCCTGAATGGAAGGAATGTCTTTTTCTATAATATAAGGAAGTAAATTTTGATAATCCTTCTCAGAAAAATAAGCTAAATAATTTTCAAAAGGTTTAAAAACCGAATTCATATCTAAATAATTAGACTGAATCAATTTAAATTTCATTCTTTCTAATTCGTGATTTTGTTGCTCCATAATTTCAGAAGACTCATCAACTACACTAAAAACAACTGGTAGTTCTTTTTGTTTACAAGAAACTGATAATAATAAGATAGTAATAATTACAAATGTATTTTTCATATTAAATAATTTGTAATAAAGATAAAAAAAAAGCTGTATAAAAAGTATTGAAAACTGTCATGATGAATTTATTTCAGCATCTCATCGTACTGATATTCAATCATTATGAAAACCTGAAATAAATTCAGGTTGACGAAATTTTCACTTTTTATACAGCCTTTATTTTAACTGTTTTATTTAGTTAAAAAAAGAATCTACAAATTCAATTTTATTAAACACTTGTAAATCATCTATTTTTTCACCTACTCCAATATATTTTACTGGTATTTTAAATTGATCTGAAATACCAATAACAACACCACCTTTTGCAGTTCCATCTAATTTTGTAACTGCTAATGAAGTAACTTCTGTTGCTTTTGTAAATTGTTTAGCTTGTTCGAAAGCATTTTGCCCAGTTGACCCATCTAACACCAATAAAACTTCATGTGGAGCATCGTCAACAACTTTTTGCATTACACGTTTAATTTTTGTTAACTCATTCATTAAATTAACTTTATTGTGTAATCTTCCGGCGGTATCAATAATAACAACATCGGCATTTTGGGCAACGGCAGATTTTAAAGTATCAAAAGCCACAGATGCAGGATCACTACCCATTTCCTGACGAACAATAGGAACTCCAACTCTATCCGCCCATACTTGTAATTGATCAATAGCTGCTGCTCTAAAAGTATCTGCTGCACCTAAAACTACTTTTTTACCATTTTTAGTAAATTGTGCAGCTAACTTACCAATAGTAGTAGTTTTACCAACGCCATTTACACCAACAACCATAATAATGTATGGCTTTTTATTCACAGGAACTACAAAATCGGTTTCATTACCAACATTTGTTTCCGCCAATAACCCAGCAATTTCTTCACGAAGAATTTTATTTAATTCATCGGTCCCTAAATATTTATCTTTAGCTACACGTTCTTCAATGCGTTCAATAATTTTTAAGGTTGTGTTTACGCCAACATCCGATGAAATTAGAATTTCCTCTAAATTATCTAATACATCATCATCAACTTTTGTTTTACCAGCAACCGCTTTAGATAATTTAGAAAAAAAAGAAGTTTTCGTTTTTTCTAAACCTTTATCTAAAGTTTCTTTTTTTTCTTTCGAAAATATTTTTTTAAATAAGCTCATTTTCTACAAATTATGGTATAAATATAAAAAAGAAAAGCTACTCTCTATTATGAAAGTAGCCTTATTATTTTCAAATGAACAAAATTTATTTTTTGCTCAAAAAATCTTTTACATTTGCAGGATCCACAATAGCTTCAACAAATGAATATGCTCCTGACTTAGGAGATTTCACCATTTTAATAGCTTTTGTTAATCTTTTTGATCCAGTTTGTAACGATGCTACTGCTTTCTTTGCCATAATCCTATATTATTTAATTTCTTTATGAACTGTCATTTTCTTCATGATAGGATTGAATTTTTTAATTTCCATTCTATCAGGAGTGTTCTTTTTATTCTTCGTTGTAATATATCTTGAAGTACCTGGTAAACCAGAAGCTTTATGCTCAGTACATTCTAAAATTACCTGAATTCTATTTCCT
>NZ_JBFHHX010000138.1:0-8276 GCF_041596795.1 Lutibacter sp. | reverse complement strand
ATTTGAAGTATATGGCTCAAAAGCTTCATTATTTCCTAATATTTGCGATGTTGATGCTGTTGGCATTGGCGCAACTAAAAGCGAGTTTCTAACCCCGTTTTTCATCACTTTTTTACGTAATGCTTTCCAATCCCAACGACCGCTTAAATCTTCATCTGCTAATCCCCATAAATTATATTGAAACTCTCCTTTTGAAATAGGTGAACCATTGTAGCTTGAATAAGCTCCTTTTAATTTTGCAATTTCCATTGATGATGTTACCGCCGCAAAATAAATAGTTTCAAAAATTTCTTCGTTTAGTTTTTTAGCTTCATCACTTGTAAAAGGCATACGCAACAATATAAAAGCATCTGCTAATCCTTGAATTCCTAAACCAATTGGACGGTGACGGAAATTAGAATTTTCAGCTTCTTTTACTGGGTAATAATTTCTATCAATTACAGTATCTAAGTTTTTTGTAATTTTTTTTGTAACCGTAAATAGTTTTTTATGATTGAAAAATTTAACACCATTGGCATCTTCTTCCACAAACATTGGAATTGCAATTGAGGCTAAATTACATACAGCAACCTCATCTTTTGCCGTATATTCCATAATTTCCGTACATAAATTTGAAGAACGTATAGTTCCTAAATTCTTTTGATTCGATTTTCTATTTGCTGCATCTTTGTACAACATATACGGATTTCCAGTTTCAATTTGAGCTTCTAAAATTTTCTCCCAAAGTTCACGCGCTTTTATGGTTTTTCTTCCTTTTCCTGCCGCCTCATAACCTGTATATAATTTTTCAAACTCATCTCCGTAGGTATCAAATAAATGCGGACATTCATTAGGGCACATTAGAGTCCAGCTCCCATCTTCTTCTACGCGTTTCATAAATAAGTCTGGAATCCACATAGCGTAGAATAAATCGCGCGCACGCATTTCTTCAGCACCCGTATTTTTACGTAAATCTAAAAAGTTAAAAACATCAGCGTGCCAAGGCTCCATATAAATTGCAAAAGAACCTTTACGTTTTCCTCCGCCTTGATCTACATAACGTGCCGTATCATTATACACTTTTAACATAGGAACAATTCCGTTTGATGTACCATTTGTTCCTCTAATATATGAACCTGTTGCGCGAACATTGTGTATTGAAAGCCCAATTCCACCAGCAGATTGCGATATTTTTGCTGTTTGTTTTAGTGTATCATAAATTCCATCAATGCTATCTTCCTGAATTTGTAATAAAAAACACGAAGACATTTGTGGTTTTGGAGTTCCAGAATTGAATAATGTTGGCGTTGCGTGTGTAAATATTTTTTTAGACATTAGCTCATATGTTTCAATGGCTTCATCAATATCTTCCATATGAATTCCAATAGCAACACGCATTAACATATGTTGCGGACGTTCTACTATTTCGCCATTTAACTTTAATAAATACGAGCGTTCTAAAGTTTTAAAACCAAAATAATCGTAGCCAAAATCTCTGTTGTAAATTATAGTAGAATCTAATTTTGCCGCATTATCCATAATTACCTTATAGGCTTCATCCGATAAAAGTGGTGATTTTTTGCCTGTACGTGGATTTACATAATTGTATAAATCCGTCATAACTTCAGAAAACGTTTTTTTGGTGTTTTTATGTAAGTTAGAAACGGCAATTCTAGCTGCAAGTTTCGCATAATCCGGATGTTGAACCGTCATTGTTGCAGCAGTTTCCGCTGCTAAATTATCAAGTTCAGAAGTTGTTACACCATCGTACAAACCTTCAATAACGCGCATTGCAACTTTTACTGGATCAACCAATTTATTAAGGCCATAACACATTTTTCGTACTCTGGCTGTGATTTTGTCGAACATCACAGGTTCTTTTCTTCCGTCTCTTTTTACTACAAACATATCTCTAGTTATTGGTTTTTAGTTACTAGTTGTTGGGATTTGGTTCTTGGTTAAATTGTTTTGGTTTTCTGTTATTCCTGCGTAGGCAGGAATGATAAGATTGTTAAAAATCAGCGTCGAAACTAATACTTCCAGTTCCTGTGCCGCTTTTTACACCAGCTTTTTGATATTCTGAAACGCGTTTTTCGAAGAAATTTGTTTTCCCTTCTAAGGAAATCATTTCCATAAAATCAAATGGGTTTGATACGTTGTAAACTGAATCGCAACCGAACTCCATCAATAAACGGTCGGTAACAAATTCTAAATACTGCGTCATTAATTTAGCATTCATACCAATTAAACTAACGGGTAAAGATTCTGTTATAAATTTGCGTTCAATATCTAAAGCATCTACAATAATTTCTGTAATACGCTCTTTAGGAACTTTATTTACAATATGATTGTTGTGTAAATGCACTGCAAAATCGCAATGCAAACCTTCGTCACGAGAAATTAATTCGTTTGAAAAAGTTAATCCTGGTAATAATCCGCGTTTCTTCAACCAAAAAATAGAGCAAAAACTACCTGAAAAGAAAATACCCTCAACAGCAGCAAATGCAATTAAACGCTCTGCAAAACTTGGACTTTCAATCCATTTTAACGCCCAATCGGCTTTTAATTTTATGGCTGGAAAAACTTCAATCGCTTTAAATAACTCATTTTTTTCAACTTCATTTTTAACATAGGTATCAATTAATAATGAATACACTTCAGAGTGAATGTTTTCCATCATTATTTGAAAACCGTAGAAGAATTTTGCTTCGGAATATTGTACTTCGCTTACAAAATTTTCAGCTAAATTTTCGTTTACAATTCCATCGGAAGCTGCAAAAAAGGCTAAAATGTGTTTAATAAAATAACGCTCATCATCGGTTAATTTTTTTTCCCAATCAATAACATCTTGATGCAAATCAATTTCTTCGGCTGTCCAAATACTAGCTTCTTGTTTTTTGTACCATTCCCAAATATCTTGATGTTGAATTGGGAAAATTACAAATCGATCTTTATTTTCTTGCAGGATTGGTTCTATAAATGACATTTTATCTTTGATTTTTTTTAGTTTTAGATAGTAGTAGTAATTCTCGAAATGAGAAAAACAAAGATTGAAAAAAAACAGACACTAAAAAAGGTCACTTATTCACAATTAGTAGTAAGTTTTTAACATTTTTGTAGTTTTTTAATAAACGATTAATTAGTATTAAAAACTGATAATCAACTACTTATATTTTACCAAATATACTTCACTAACGGGTTTTGTAATAGGAATAAAATAGACCGTAAATTACTATTTTACTATATCTATTTAATTTTTTTGAGTAGGAAATTTATAAATAACCAACACTATTCTGTGCTAGAAATAGGACTAATCTATGAATGAATAAAAAAATTTAAAAAGCACAAAAAACTAGTATAGAACAGTTAGAATATACTAATTTAAATCATCAAGTAATTAACTATTTATGATTTTCAGCAACCTTCTCTAATTCGGAATACCAATTTTTACCAAACTTTCTAATAAGCGCATCTTTTACAAATTTGTAAACCGGTACTTGTAATTCTTTTCCTAAAGCACAAGCATCATCACATATTGGCCATTTATGATAATTTACGGCTGTAAACTCACTGTATTCCATTAATCGCACTGGATATAAATGACAGGAAATAGGTTTTTTCCATTTAATTTTACCCGCATTATAAGCTTCTTCAATTCCGCATTTTGCTATATTTTTTTCATCAAAAATAACATACGCGCAATCTTTTCCATCAATTAAAGTGGTTTCATGCTCACCTTCCGATGTTGTAAAAAGTCCTTGATCTTCAATAGCAGCAATACCTTCTTTACGCAGAAAAGGTTTTACTAAAGGATAAATATCTAATAATATTTGTAGTTCGGCTTCTTCTAACGGAGCTCCCGCCTCGCCATCAATACAGCATTTTCCTTTACAAGCATTTAAATTACAGACAAAATCCTTTTCTATAATGTCTTCTGAAACTATGGTTTTTCCTAATTGAAACATTTTGCAAAATTAAACTATTTTTTACTTAATTTTTACAAAATGCTACATTTCGATTGACTAATTTTGCAATAATTTAAAAAAATAAAAAATGGCTTTAGATTTTAAGGAAATATTTACAGCAGTTATGATTTTGTTTGCAGTAATTGATATTATTGGAAATGTTCCTATTATTATTGATTTAAGAGCAAAAGCTGGTCATATTCATTCTGAAAGAGCCGCAATAGTGGCTGGTATAATTATGATTGCTTTCCTGTTTTTAGGAAAAAGTATTTTAAACTTAATTGGAATTGATGTTAATTCTTTTGCGGTTGCAGGTTCCTTTATTCTGTTTTTTTTGGCATTGGAAATGATTTTAGGAATTTCATTGTATAAGGAAGAAGCTACAAGCCCTAAAACTATTTCGGTTTTTCCAATAGCTTTTCCTTTAATTGCCGGACCAGGAAGCTTAACCACTATTTTATCGTTAAGAGCTGAATACGAAACTATTAACATTGTAGTTGCAATAATTATAAATATGTTTTTTATGTATATTGTATTAAGAACCTCAACAAAAATTGAAAAGTTAATTGGTGAAAATGGTATTAATATTTTAAGAAAAATATTTGGTGTTATTTTATTGGCCATTGCCGTAAAATTGTTCGCATCTAATATTCAAGGATTATTTAAAGCATAATTGTAAATAGACTATCTAATTACTATTTTTACAGTATAAAAACTTAATTATGAAAAATTTTGACGTTTTAATTATTGGTGGAGGTGTTGCCGGATTGTCTTGCGCGCTAATTTTAGGGTCAGCACTTACCAAACCATTTGCAAAAGATAAAAAAGTAGGAATACTCACTCATCAAAAAAACTCTGCACTACAAACTGCCGAATTAAATAATGTTCTAGGATTTAAAAAAGGAACTAAAGGCGATGATGTTCTTAAAGAAGGAATTGTGCAATTAACCGAAATGTATCCGCAAATTGATCAGATAGAAAATGAAAAAGCTATTGCTGTTTTAGAAGATAGTAAAGGTGTTTTAATAAAAACTAATAAAAACACCTATACAGCAGCTACTGTGGTTGTTTGTGTTAGCCCTTCTAACATGTTTAACATTGAAGGTTTAATGCACTATGTACAACCTCACCAAGCAATACCGGCAATTAAAGAAAAGATTATGTTGAAAAACACCAACCACCTAATAACTAAAAACATTTATGTAGCAGGTGTTTTAGCTGGATGGAGAAGTCAATATGCCATTGCAGCAGGAAGTGGCTCACAAGTTGCTACCGACATACTTACTGAATGGAACGGTGGAAATCATACCATGATTCACGATGTTATAGAATAATAAAAAACCAGCTTAAAGCTGGTTTTTTCTATTTTGATATATAGTAGTTTTTATTCTACTGTAACAGATTTTGCTAAATTTCTAGGTTGATCTACGTTACATCCTCTCATTACCGCAATATGATACGATAAAAGCTGTAAAGGAATTGTAGATAACAACGGAGTAAACGGTTCTATTGTTTCAGGAATTTCAATAACATGGTCAGCTATTTCCTTAACTATTGTATCTCCTTTAGTAACAATTGCAATAATTTTTCCCTTACGAGATTTAATTTCTTGAATATTACTCACAACCTTGTCATAATGTCCTTTTTTAGTTGCAATAACAACAACTGGCATATGCTCATCAATTAAAGCAATTGGCCCATGTTTCATTTCTGCAGCAGGATAACCTTCAGCGTGGATATATGAAATTTCTTTCAATTTTAAAGCACCTTCTAAAGCAACTGGAAAATTATATCCTCTTCCTAAATACAAGGCATTTGGTGCATCTTTCATAAATGCCGCAATATCTTCTATTTTACCATTTATTTTTAATAACTCTTCTACTTTTGATGGAATAAAAGTCATTTCTTGAATATAAGTATTCAGTTTTGAATTAGAAATTTCTCCTTTTAAATTACCCAATTTTAAGGCAATTAAAGTAAGTACTGTAATTTGAGTTGTAAACGCTTTTGTTGATGCCACTCCAATTTCTGGACCAGCGTGCGTATAAGCACCAGAATCAGTTTCTCTAGCAATAGAGGAACCAACCACATTACAAACACCATAAACAAATGCTCCGTGAGATTTAGCTAATTTAATTGCAGCTAATGTATCTGCTGTTTCACCCGATTGAGAAATAGCAATTACAACATCATTTTTATTAATTACAGGATTTCTATATCTAAATTCGGAAGCATATTCCACTTCTACCGGAATACGTGCTAAATCTTCAAATAAATACTCGGCAACTAAACCTGCATGCCAAGATGTACCACAAGCAACAATTATAATTCTATTAGCGTTTAAAAACTTACCAATATTATTATCAACACTACTCATTTTAATAGTGCCTTTGCTTGCAATTAATCTACCTCTATAAGTATCTTGAATAGCGTGTGGTTGCTCATGAATTTCTTTCAACATAAAATGCTCGTAACCACCTTTTTCTATTTGCTCTAAATTCAGTTTTAGCTCTTGAATATTAGGTTCAACTAATGAGTCATCTTCAATTTTTCTAACTCTAATATCTTGCCCAAGTTTAATAATTGCTAATTCTTCATCATCTAAATAAATAGCGTCTTTAGTATACTCTATAAATGGAGATGCATCTGAAGCAACAAAAAATTCGCTATTATTTTCGCCAATACCTATTGCTATTGGACTTCCTAAACGTGCAACAATTATTTCATTAGGAACATTTACATCAAAAACAGCAATTGCGTATGCTCCAACAGCGGTTGAAAGAGCCATTTGTACAGCTTTTCCTAATTTACAGTTGTTTTTAATTTTAACCTCTTCAATTAAATTTATTAAAACTTCGGTATCGGTGTCGCTTTTAAAAGTATAACCTCTTGCAATTAATTCTTTTTTAATGGTATCGTAATTTTCTATAATTCCATTATGTACAATTGCTAAATTTCCTGAATTGGAAAAATGTGGATGCGAATTTTCATCGTTTGGAACACCATGAGTAGCCCAACGTGTATGACCTAAACCTAAATGGCCTTGTACATTGTTTTTTTCTGCAATTTTTCTTAAAGCAGAAACTTTTCCTTTTGTTTTAAATAATTTTACATTTTCTCCATCTGAGAGCACAATACCCGCGCTATCATAACCTCTGTATTCTAATCTTTGCAGACCATTCATTACAATTGGGTATGCTTCTCTATGTCCTAAATATCCGGTAATTCCACACATAAATATTATTGATTTAATTCTGTATAAGAAATTTCTAATTTAATTCTATTATCACCTAAGCTATTATTGTGATTGTACAATACTACTCCTTTTGGGTTCCAATTAAAATTTGGAACGGTAGTACTTTGAGCGTCAGTTGAATTATAAACTTTTAAGCCAAGTTTTAAATAATTTGTTGGATCATCTGCTTTTAACAACTGAGATACATAACTAGTTATTTTAAACGTGTATGAATTTAAAAGTACTTTATTTCCATTGGTGTCAGTTTCATAATCTCTAAATCCGCCTAACACAGTAATTCCTTCTGTGAATAAGTCGGTAATTTGACTATTGTCTGAATAATTATATAAAAATAATTGCTCAGGGTATAAACTTGTATCTGCCGATTCGTCTATATAAAACTTTAATTTGGCATCTGTTATTAACCAATTTTTATTATTTAACGCAACAATATCATCATATTTAAATAATTCTATAGTTGCTATAGATCCAGCTGCTCCTTGCACATACAATCTGTCTGCTCCACTTTGTTTAGAGTTGGTGTAATCTCTTTTTAAATAATTAGCTTTTAAACTTGCAAAGGGAAAAACATAATTATGTTTTGTTCTTACACCTGTTTCTCCTTTTATTCCATTTCCGTTTAAATCTTGTTCTGAAGTTTCATCTACAGTTTTAGAATAGTAAATGGTCATTTTAGCATTTTGCATACTTAGAGAAACTAAATGAGCTTTATCGCTTGTAAGTTTATCTGCTTCAATATAAAAACCTCTAAAATAGTGAATAAAATTATCCAACGAAGCAAACTCAGAATCACCTGCTTTATCAACAAATAATTGTTTAATGGTTGCTTTATTTAATGGAATTTTTATGGAAGGACTTGAATTGGTTTCTTTAATAGTATCCGTATCATAAACAGTTTTGCCGTCAGCTAAATAGCGTTTTACGTAAGCAACTGTATCATCAGCATTTACTTTAAAGTTTCCGGAATACAATGCTTCATCTCCTTTTTGAAAAACTTTATCGGAATAATACACTGCACTTTTACTAGGATCATTAGGATCTAATGTATTTAAAAAGGTTTTAAGTTCATAAACACT
>NZ_JBFHHX010000137.1:0-8379 GCF_041596795.1 Lutibacter sp. | reverse complement strand
ACCAATTTCATTTAAATAAATACTTACAATTTTTGTTGATAGTAATTCTCCAAAACCAATTATTTGATCGTAAATAAAATTATAATCAGTTTCTTTATTTGTTATTAAAAAGCCACTTAATTGCCCAAAAAATTGCTCAATTTCAATAATAATATTTGGCTTGTTTTCTTTAAACAAGCTATCTATAATGGTAAAATGATAATTTCTTACAAAATCTATTTTCTCATTTAAATCGTCCTTTTTATTACAATATGAATGAATTATTTCTTCAAAAGCATTGGTCATTTTTCCCATTGCGGAAATTACAATTAAAGTGTTTTCAAAACCCTCATGTTGTAACACTTTTAAAACATTCTTTATACTTTCCGCATCTTTAACCGATGCTCCTCCAAATTTAAAAACCTTCATATTAAATAGATTTTATAAACTGTTTATATAATTTTTAATCGCTTCATTTTCTATATGCACAGTATTCCAATCGCGTAAAACTCTAGCTCCGGCCTTTTCATAAAAATTAATAGCTGGTGTATTCCAATCTAGCACAGCCCATTCAATTCTTTTTACTCCTTTCTTATAACCAAACTCTATTACCTTAGCATATAAAGCACTTCCTATTTTAAGCCCTCTTTTACTTTCAGTTACTATTAAATCTTCTAAATGAATTGTTGGTCCTTTCCATGTAGAGTAACGTGGATAAAACAATGACATTCCAACTATTTCAGAATCCATTTCAGCAACAAAACAGTTAAATAATGGAGATTCACCAAAACCATCGTTTTCTAAATCTGCAACAGTTACCTCAACTGCATGTGCTTCGTTTTCAAAATGAGCTAATTCTTTAATTAGTTCATGTACTTTAATCATATCTTCTTTAACGGCTTTTCGTATGGTAAAACTCATTTGCTTCTATAAATTTATTTAGTATTGCTAAAATAAATAATTTGAATTCAAACTATCTTACAATCTCTTCATTTTTAAAAATATTTTTCTCGATATTTGTAAGACTAACTATTAACAACTATCAATGGAAAACAACAATTTAACCCTAGGAGAATTTATTATTGAAAATCAAAAACATTACAAATACACTTCTGGTGAATTCTCTAGACTGCTGAGCTCCATTAAATTAGCTGCAAAAATTGTAAATTATAAAGTTAATAAAGCAGGTTTAGTTGATATTTTAGGCGCTGCTGGAGACACCAATATACAAGGTGAAGATCAGCAAAAATTAGACGTTTATGCAAACAATGTGTTTATGCAAACCCTAATTAACAGAGAAATTGTTTGTGGAATTGCTAGCGAAGAAGAAGATGATTTTGTTACAATTAAAGGCAAACAAGGCACCAACGAAAACAAATACGTTATGCTTATTGATCCGTTGGATGGCTCATCTAATATAGATGTAAATGTTTCTGTAGGAACCATTTTTTCTATTTACAGAAGAATTACTCCTATTGGATCACCCGTTCAAATTGAAGATTTTTTACAACCCGGAAGCGAACAAGTTGCTGCGGGTTATGTAGTTTACGGAACTTCAACAATGCTGGTGTACACTTCTGGAAATGGCGTAAACGGATTTACACTAAATCCAGCTATTGGCTCCTTTTATTTATCGCATCCTTCTATGAGTTTTCCAGAAGATGGAAAAATTTACTCTATAAACGAAGGAAATTACGTTCATTTTCCTCAAGGCGTAAAAGACTATTTAAAATATTGTCAGGAAGAAAAAGATGATAGACCTTATACATCGCGTTATATTGGCTCCCTAGTTTCAGATTTTCATAGAAATATGATTAAAGGCGGAATTTATATTTACCCAACAAGTTCCATTGGTCCAAAAGGTAAATTACGTTTACTTTATGAATGTAACCCAATGGCATTTTTAGCAGAACAAGCAAATGGAAAAGCTACCGATGGTTATAAACGTATTTTAGATATAAAACCAACGGAATTGCACCAACGTGTTCCGTTTTTCTGCGGAAGCAAAAACATGGTTAATAAAGCTGGTGAGTTTATGGCTAAATATCCCGAAAACGGAGATTATTAGTATTCTATAACTTTAAACAATAGAACCATAGAAACATTCTATACTAAGATTTTTTAGTGTGAAAACCGTTCGTTATCTTTGATTACAATAAATGTTGAACTAAAAAAATATAAAATTATGCCATTTGAATTACCAAAATTACCGTACGCATACGACGCTCTAGAACCACATATTGATGCAAGAACTATGGAAATTCACCATACAAAACATCATGCAGGATATACAAACAACCTTAACAATGCTATTGCAGGAACTGCTTTAGAAGGAAAATCTATTGAAGCTATTTTAGCTGATTTAGATATGAACAATGCTGCTGTTAGAAATAACGGTGGAGGTTTTTACAATCACTCATTGTTTTGGGATGTTATGAAACCAGAAGGAAAAGGATATTTATCAGGTGAATTAAAAGATGCTATTATAGCTGCTTATGGTTCTGTTGATAAATTTAAAGATGTTTTTGCAAACGCTGCAGCAACCAGATTTGGATCAGGTTGGGCTTGGCTTTGTGTACATAAAGGTGGAAAAGTTGAAGTATGCTCTACTCCAAACCAAGACAACCCATTAATGCCAGGTGTAACTTGTGGAGGAACACCAATTTTAGGATTAGACGTTTGGGAACATGCATATTATTTACACTACCAAAACAGAAGACCAGATTATATTAATGCATTTTTTAATGTAATTAACTGGAACGAAGTTGAAAGACGTTACGCTGAAAGCAAATAATTTATGTACTATTAACTAAAAATAGAAAAGTCCGCAATTGCGGACTTTTTTTATCTCTATTAATTACTTTTAAGCAGCTTTAAATAAGTTTATTAATACACATAAACTTAGTATGTTTTAAGTACATTAGCACATTAAAATTTTATTGTTGTTACTTATGCTAACATCCCATTTAGGCGAACTATTTGCTTTATTAACTGCTATTTTTTGGACCACTACCAGTTTATCTTTTCAACAAGCCACCAGAAGAGCTGGATCTTTATCAGTAAATGTATTACGCTTAATTATAGCTTTTTTTATTTACGGAATTATTTCCTATTTCTCCAGAGGATTATTTTTACCATTTGATGCAGGAACACATCAATGGATTTGGATGTCAATTTCTGGTTTAATCGGATTTGTTTTTGGTGATTATTTTCTGTTTAAATCGTACGAATTAATTAGTGCTCGCATTTCTATGCTAATTATGTCGTTAAGTGCACCAATAGCAGCAATAATTAGCTGGTTTTTATTAGGTGAAACTATGAACTTGCTCTCCATTTTTGCCATGTTTATAACCATTTTTGGAATAATAATAGTAATAACAGAAAAAAAGAAGTTAGACGATGAAAAAGCAGGTTTAAAAAACAAAAAAATTCAATTTTCATTTTCCCCTAAAGGAATGTTGTTTGCCTTTTTGGGTTCTATAGGACAAGCATTAGGATTGGTTTTAAGTAAATATGGAATGGAAGATTACAACGTGTTTGCAGCTACACAAATTAGAATTATTACAGGATGTATTGGTTTTATTATATTAATTACACTTATAAAAAGATGGCCAAAGGTTAAACAAGCGGTAACTGATAATGTTTCAATGAAATTTATTATAATTGGTTCAATTTTTGGACCTTTTCTAGGTGTTTATGTATCATTATTAGCTGTAAAATATACCACTGTTGGAATTGCATCAACAATAATGGCTATTATACCTGTATTAATTATTCCACCAGCAATATTATTATACAAAGAAAAAGTTACTGTAAAAGAAGTTATAGGCGCGTTTATAGCACTTGGAGGAATTGTTTTATTCTTTATCTAAAAGAGATTACTCAAAATTTAATGGTCCAAAATAACCCATTTGCCTAACAATCCAATTTTTTCTTTTTTCCACGTAATTAGATGATCTTGTGGCTTTATATTTTCTTGGATTTGGTAAAATAGCCGCAATAGAAGCTGCTTCATATTTAGACAGTTTATGTGCCGATTTTCTAAACCAATGTTGCGCTGCTGCTTCAGCTCCATATACACCATCACCCATTTCAATACTATTTAAATACACTTCTAATATGCGCTCTTTGCTCCAAAAAACCTCAATTAAAAATGAAAAATACACTTCAAAACCCTTTCTTACATAACTACGTTGTGGCCAAAGAAATACATTTTTTGCTGTTTGTTGAGTAATAGTGCTTCCTCCTTTAATTTTTTTACCTTTTTTATTGCCTTCGTACGCTTTTTCAATCGCTTCTATATCAAAACCAAAATGAGCTAAAAACTTTTGATCCTCACTCACTACTACAGCTTTTGCTAAGTTTGGAGATATGTTATCCATAGAAACCCATTTATGCGTAAGTGTTGCAGATTTCCCTTCAGACCATTGCTCTATATTTCTAATAAACATTAAAGGTGTAAAAGGAACAGGCACCCATTTGTAAACAACCACCACAAAAATTGAAGTACTAAAAAATACAATAATTGCTTTAAAAAACCAGCGTTTTATTTTTTGAAAAAATCCTTTCATTAATAAATATTTAGGCAAAAGTATTATTTTTTTAATATGATTTTTACTTTATTTTAAAGCTTTAAGAATTTCTATAGTTTAGAATGTGAAAAAATAATCTTATTTTGTGAAGAATTAACTCGGCATTTTTCACTATCTCAAAAAAATAAAAGACTTTTGTCTATTCTTATTCCAATTTAAATGAATACTATTATACATACTATCAAACAATTATTTTCAAAAATTAATTTTGGTAAAATTACTTTTAAAAAGGCTTTAAAATATGGCTTTTTTACAGTTTTATCTCTATTTATACTATTTTTTATTGCCATTTATTTTGGTTTTTTTGGAAGGGTTCCTACAAATAAAGAAGTACAACATTTTCAAAATATGGAAGCCTCTGAAGTTTACTCTGCCGATAATATTTTGTTATATAGATTTGACAAAGAAAATAGGGTAAATATTCCTTATGATTCAATTCCAAAACATTTAGTAAATGCTTTAGTAGCAACAGAAGATGCTCGTTTTTTTGATCATAGTGGTGTAGATATAAAAAGTTTATTTCGCGTTTTGGTAAAAACAATTATTATGCGCGATAAAAGTTCTGGTGGAGGTAGCACAATTACCCAACAGTTAGTAAAAAACTATTTTCCTAGAAAATCACACCGCATATTCTCTACACCTATTAATAAATTAGAAGAAATGGTTGCTGCTTATAAACTAGAGCAACATTTTACCAAAGAGCAACTAATAGAGTTTTATTTTAATACGGTTCCATTTGGGCAATCGGCTTTTGGTGTAGAAAGTGCATCACAGCGTTTTTTTAGTACAACAACCTCCAAATTAACTATGGAACAAGCAGCTGTTTTGGTAGGTATGTTAAAAGCAAGTTACACCTACAACCCAGTAAAATTTCCTGAAGCTTCTAAAAAAAGGAGAAATATTGTATTAAATTTAATGCAGGAAGCAAAATATATTACAAAAAAAGAAGAAGATTCTATTTCCGATTTACCTTTAGTAACTAAAGAAAAAAGATTGGTTCGTCATGTTGGAAAAGCAAAATATTTTACTGAATATGTTAGAGGTGAAATGAAAAAATGGCTTGAAGAAAACAAAAAACCAAGCGGAAAAGACTACGATTTATACAAAGATGGTCTAAAAATTTACACTACTTTAAATTATGAAATGCAACAGTATGCAGAACAATCTGTTGCTAAACAACTAAAAAAATTACAAAGAGAGTTTGATAATGAATGGCGAAATGATGAGCCATGGGCAGAAACTCCTGTGGTTTTAGAAAACGCTATTAAAAATTCTAGCAGATACAAACGCTTAAAAGAAAAAGGAATCTCAGAAAATAATATTAGAGCCAATTTTAATACTGAAATTCCAATGAAAATTTTTACGTGGGATGGTGATAAACAAGTAACCATGTCTCCGTTAGATTCTATTAAACATTATTTACGTTATTTACACGTAGGTTTTATAGCTATTGAACCTCAAACCGGACATATTAAAGCGTATGTTGGAGGAATTAACGAGCAACATTTTCAATACGACCATGTAAAAACAAAACGTCAAGTTGGTAGTACATTTAAACCTTTTGTATACACTGCTGCAATTGAAAAAGGTGTTTCACCGTGCGATATGTATCCAAATATTTTAATAAAATATCCTCAATATGAAGATTGGGAACCAAAAAATTCTGATTGGATTTACGGCGGTGAATTTAGTGTTTGGGGAGCTTTGGCAAATTCAACCAATACGGTTACTGTTCAACTAATGGAAAAAGCAGGGTTAAAAAACATCATTAATTTGGCTACAAAAATGGGAATTGACACAAAATTACCTGAAATAGCTTCACTTTCTTTAGGAACAGCCGAACTTTCTTTATTAGAAATGGCAAGAGCTTACACCACTTTTCCAAACTATGGATTACCAACTCGCGAAGTATCAATTGTAAAAATTGTAAGTAGAGAAGGTGAAGAATTACCAACTTTTCAGGTAGAAAAAAGCAAAAAAGTATATTCGGAAAAAACAGCAGAAGTAATGGTTCAAATGCTTGGAAAAGTAATTACAAATGGAACTGCAGCTTCTTTAAGATATGATTATGGTTTGTATAATGACATGGGTGGAAAAACTGGAACTTCTCAATCGCAGGCCGATGGTTGGTTTTTTGCATTTTCATCTAATTTAGTTACAGGAACTTGGGTTGGAGCAGAAAACCCTGCAATTCACTTTAAAACTATGAATAACGGACAAGGTTCACATACCGCTTTGCCGGTTAATGGTAATTTTTTACGATCATTAAATAACAATCCATCTTTTAAATATTATGTAAACGGAAGTTTTAAAAAACCATCTAAAGAAGTGTTGGAATTGTATAATTGTTTATCTAGAAAAGGTGTGCCGTCGCCTCCAAAAGATACTGTTGAAGTTGTTACAGATTCTTTAATTGTTGTAGATCCTTCAACTATTATAGAAGCAAAAGATTCTATTCCTGAGTTTTAAAATTTTAAAGAAATTATAACACTAACAATCCGTTTTTTCTTAGTGTATCTATTGGTTTAGAATACCAAAACATTTCAAAGTTTTCAAACTCTGTTTCAAAGTTTTCTTTTAACTGATGATATGTGAAGGATTCATTATTGTACACACTTAATTTCTGAAGGTTTTTAACCAACCAAATACCCAAATTTTGTGGAACCGAAATTTCAAAACTTTCGGTTTCACTAAAAAAGGTAAGTTGAATCATATAATAAGTAGTTCCCTTTTTAGTTTTTGAAAATAAATTTTGCAAAGGTTCACCTCCTAACCACAAAACTTTAGCCGTTGGTTTACATAATTCTAAACCATCGTTTTCTATAGCTGCGCGTATATGGTTATTTTTAATATTTGTTCTAGGTATTTTAAAACTAAACCATTCCTGTAACGGCAAATCAAAACCAATTCCGTGCATAAAATTGAAGATAGATTTTTTTAAACCATCACTAAATTTACTATGATCTATACCTGTTTTATCTGTAAACTGTATATCATTATTTGCAAATGATATTTCTTTTAAATCAGGAATAATATGATAACTTTCAACACTAGCACCAATAGGACTATGTGCTGTTAATGCAAATTGATGCCAAAAGCCAGATTTAATAATATCCAGTTCAAATAATTGACGAACCATTTCTAAACTATCTACAGTTTCCTGAATGGTTTGCGTTGGAAACCCATACATTAAGTAAGCGTGTACCAAAATACCTGCGTCGGTAAAACTTTTAGTTACCTTTGCAACTTGCTCAACGGTAACTCCTTTTTTAATTAACGCCAGCAACCTATCCGAAGCAACCTCTAAACCACCTGAAACCGCAATACAACCAGATGCTTTTAACAATAAACACAAGTCTTTAGTAAAGCTTTTTTCAAAACGTATGTTGGTCCACCAAGTTACTGTTAGTTTTCTTTTAATAATTTCAATTGCTAAAGCACGCATTAACGCCGGAGGTGCAGCTTCATCAACAAAATGGAAACCAGTTTCGCCAGTTTGTGCAATTATTTGCTCCATTCTATCCACCAATAATTTAGCGGTTATTGGTTCATAAATTTTAATATAATCTAAAGAAATATCACAAAAAGTACATTTTGCCCAATAACAACCGTGCGCCATTGTTAATTTATTCCATCGGCCATCGCTCCATAAACTATGCATTGGATTGGCAATTTCTATAACTGAAATATAATTATCAAGCAATAAATCACTATAATCTGGCGTACCAATTTCGGCTTGTTTATAATCATTTTTTAATGATGAATTATTATAAACAACAGCGTTATTTATCTTTAAAAAAGTTCTTTT
>NZ_JBFHHX010000136.1:0-8517 GCF_041596795.1 Lutibacter sp. | reverse complement strand
GCTTCGGTTAAAAAGTGGCAATATTCGTGCTGTGTAATTAACAACCAAGATTTATATAAAGAGTTATCGCTAAATGAACTTTCAATTTCTTTAAAATAGTCTGCATCAATTTTAGATGAAATAGTATCGGAAGTTTCGGTATTCCAGTTTTTATAATTAGCCAGGTGGTTTTTTAAGTTATCTATACCGCTATTTTTACGAGAGCTAATTAAAACTACTTCTGTTTGAAGTTCCTTTTTTAATACTTCAATATCAATATGAATACCTTTTCTTTCCATTTGATCAGCCATATTAATAGCCAAAATGGTAGGAAGTTGTAAATCTTTAATTTGAGAAAATAATAGTAAATTTCGTTTTAAATTTTCTACTTCTGCAACAACAATTACAGCATCTGGATACGATTCGTTATTTTTATTTAGAAGAGTATCAAGAACAATAGTTTCATCTAAAGTTTGAGGATTAATACTATATGTACCTGGTAAATCTACAATTTCTGCAGTTAATACTTCTGAAATTTTACATTTACCGTGCTTTTTATCTACTGTAATGCCTGGATAATTTCCAACCTTTTGTTTTAAACCCGTAAGCTGATTAAATAACGACGTTTTTCCGGTATTAGGGTTTCCCACTAACGCTACATTTATAACAGCACTATTTTTCATGAATTACAACTTTGTAATATTAATTTGATCAGCCATTTCTTTTCTAATAGCTAGGTGGCTTCCATTAACTTTAATATATAAGGGATCTTTTAGTGGTGCTATTTGTACTAAACTTACTTCTTTACCTGGTAAGCAGCCCATTTCTAACAAACACAACGGAATAATATCCAACGTAAAATCTTCAATAATTCCACTCTCTCCAACTCTTAAGCTTGCAATTGTATCGCCCATTATTAAGAATAATTATAAATAATAAGCAAATATACTAAATTAGAATGATTCTAAACTATGATAAATATCATTAATATTTTTACTCTTTTTGTAACAACTTAATATCAGCTATTAATCTATCCATATCTTCATTACTAGTACCATCATAATAACCTCTAATTTGTTTCTTTTTATCTACAAGCATAAAGTTTTCTGTATGAATAAAATCTTGTAAACCGCCATCGCCATCTTCCAAAACTGCAAAATAGCTTTTTCTAGCCAACTCATATATGTGTTTTTTATCGCCAGTTGTTATATTCCATTTAGCATCAATAACTCCTTTTTTTATGGCATATTCTTTTAAAACAGTAACACTATCAATATCTGGTGTTACGGAATGCGATAAAAACATAATATCATCATCGTTTTTAAAAACTTCCTGTAATTTTCCCATATTATTAGTCATAACTGGACAAATTGTTAAGCATCTAGTAAAGAAAAAATCGGCCACATAAATTTTATCCTTATAATTTTCTTGGGTAATAGTTTCTCCATTTTGATTGATTAAACTAAAATCAGCAACTTTATGATTTCTTCGTACGTGCACCACACTTTCATCTACCAATTTTGGGTTTACATCGGAAGGATTAAAAATAGGCAATTTTTTATCTGGTGTTAATAATGTGTAAATAGCGTAAATCATTCCAACGGAAAAAATAGCCATAATAGCAAGGGTTGGAATAGATTTTTTGAAGAAATTTAAATCCATTTTATTTGTAAAATTAAATAACAAATTTAGTACAATTAGCTATTATAGTTACAGTTTAACTCTAAAACTTTGTTAAAACCCTCATTAACTTAATTAACGGCTTTTTATAAC
Organism: Lutibacter sp.; assembly: GCF_041596795.1. GTDB lineage: Bacteria > Bacteroidota > Bacteroidia > Flavobacteriales > Flavobacteriaceae > Lutibacter. The sequence goes on along the minus strand of NZ_JBFHHX010000136.1, from coordinate 6,765 downwards.
ATAATTTAAAAACGTACATTTGTGCGATTTTAGTTATTTGAAACACTTTTATGGAAATATTAATAAAGGCTACGCAGTTTATTTTAAGTTTATCGTTTTTAATTGTATTACACGAATTAGGACACTTTATACCTGCAAAATTATTTAAAACAAGAGTTGAAAAATTTTACTTGTTTTTTGATTATAAAATATCACTATTTAAAAAGAAAATAGGAGAAACTGAATATGGAATTGGTTGGATTCCTTTAGGTGGATACGTAAAAATATCAGGAATGATTGATGAGAGTATGGACACCGAACAAATGAAACAACCAGCCCAACCTTGGGAGTTTAGATCTAAACCAGCTTGGCAACGATTAATTATTATGCTTGGTGGTGTAGTAGTAAATTTTATTTTAGGAATTGTAATTTATATCATGATTACTTTTGCTTGGGGAGTTGAATTTGTAAAGCCTTTAGATATAAAACACGGTTTTGCTGTAAACGAACTATTTAAAGAATATGGATTTAGAGATGGTGATAAAATTACTAAATTTAATGGAGAAGAACCTTTAGACGCTACAGATATTAATAAGCATTTATTTTTAAGAGGAATTACCTCATTAGATGTATTACACGAAGATGGAACTTCTGAAACAATAAATATTCCTGAAGATATTGGAAGTACTATGTGGGCAAATGGCGTAATGGAACCTTTTACTGTTAGAACAGAAGCCGTAATAGATACTGTTGTTACAGATTCTCCTGCTGAAAAAGCTGGCTTATTAAAATACGACAAAATTACATCTGTTAACGGAACACCTGTTACATATTGGCAAGAGTTTACAAACTTAATTTTAAATTCAAAAGAAGATATTAATGTGACTTTTGAAAGAGATGGCTTAACTAAAAACACAACAATTTCTCCAAGAGACGATAAAACTATTGGTGTGTCCAATTCTAAATTAAGAGGCATTACTATACAACATAAAGATTACTCATTTTTTGAAAGTATTTCAATTGGAAATTCTTTAGCTATTTGGACTTTAAAAGACTACATCACTCAATTTAAATATGTATTTACTAAAAAAGGAGCAACTAGTATTGGTGGTTTTATTGCTATTGGTAATATTTTCCCTGCAACTTGGAGCTGGCAAGCTTTCTGGTCTATAACAGCATTTTTATCTATAATGCTTGGGTTTATGAACCTACTCCCAATTCCCGCTTTAGATGGAGGTCACGTAGTATTTACCTTATTTGAAATGATTACTGGAAGAAAACCAAACGATAAGTTTTTAGAGTACGCTCAAATTACCGGATTTATTTTATTAATAGGGCTATTACTATTGGCAAATGGTAACGACGTTGTTAAATTAATTTCGAAGTTTTTTTAAAGAATACGATTAATTAAAAAGCATAAAAAAAGCCTCAAACTAAATTAGTTTGAGGCTTTTTTATAATCTATAAAATATTAAATTAATCAGCTAAAATAATAACTTTATTATCTTTCATTTCTATGGTACCACTTTTAATTGGTAAACTATATGCTCCTTTAACCGAAGTGAATTTATCTGTAAATTGCTCTTTAATTTGCACATTTGAACCTTTAAACGTTACCATTCCAGCAACTAATAAAGAAACAATTGGCGCGTGATTATTTAACATTTGAAATTCACCATTTACACCTGGTACAGAAATTACTTCAACTTCTGTATTTAATAATGTTGCTTCTGGCGATACTATTTCTAAAATCATAATTTTTTCAATTGATAATTAATAATTGACAATTGTCAATTGATTATGCTTCTGCTAACATTTTCTCTCCAGCATCAATTGCATCTTGAATTGATCCTCTTAAGTTAAACGCCGCTTCAGGATATTTATCTAACTCTCCATCCATAATCATATTAAATCCTTTAATTGTGTCTTTAATATCAACTAAAACACCTGGAATACCAGTAAATTGTTCAGCTACGTGGAAAGGTTGAGATAAGAAACGTTGCGCTCTACGAGCTCTATGCACAACCAATTTATCTTCTTCAGATAATTCTTCCATACCTAAAATAGCAATAATATCTTGTAATTCTTTATAACGTTGTAATAACTCTTTTACACGTTGTGCACAGTTATAATGTTCTTTTCCTAAAATTTCTGGAGTTAAAATTCTTGAAGTTGAATCTAATGGATCTACCGCAGGATAAATACCTAACTCTGCAATTTTACGAGACAATACTGTTGTTGCATCTAAATGCGCAAATGTTGTTGCTGGCGCTGGATCTGTTAAATCATCTGCAGGTACATAAACCGCTTGAACTGATGTAATTGATCCGTTTTTTGTTGATGTAATACGCTCTTGCATTGCACCCATTTCTGTTGCTAAAGTTGGCTGATAACCTACCGCTGATGGCATACGACCTAACAATGCCGAAACCTCAGAACCAGCTTGTGTAAAACGGAAAATATTATCAACAAAGAATAAAACGTCTTTTCCTTGACCTTCTCCAGCACCATCTCTAAAATATTCAGCAATAGTTAAACCAGATAAAGCAACACGCGCACGTGCTCCAGGAGGTTCGTTCATTTGTCCGAAAACGAAAGTAGCTTTTGATTCTTTCATTCCTGCTTTATCAACTTTGGTTAAATCCCAGCCTCCATCTTCCATAGAATGCATAAAATCTTCACCGTATTTAATAATTCCAGACTCTAACATCTCTCTTAAAAGGTCATTTCCTTCACGAGTTCTTTCACCTACACCAGCAAATACTGATAAACCACCGTGACCTTTTGCTATATTATTAATTAATTCCTGAATTAATACCGTTTTACCTACTCCAGCTCCACCAAATAATCCAATTTTACCTCCTTTTGCGTAAGGCTCAATTAAATCTACTACTTTAATTCCTGTAAATAAAACTTCAGTTGAAGTTGATAACTCCTCAAATTTTGGAGCTTCACGGTGAATTGGCAATCCGTTTGCACCGTCTTTTGGTAAATTACCTAAACCATCTATTGCATCACCAATTACATTAAATAATCTTCCGTAAATGTCATTACCTATTGGCATTTGAATTGCATTTCCGGTGGCAACAACCTCAGTTCCTCTACTTAAACCATCTGTTGAATCCATTGAGATGGTTCTTACAGTATCCTCACCAATATGAGATTGTACTTCTAATACTAAAATTGATCCGTCTTCTCTTTTTATTTCTAACGAATCATATAATTTTGGTAGCACTGCTCCAGAACTAAATTCAACGTCTATAACTGGACCGATAATTTGTGCAACTTTACCTGTAATCTTTGTCATTACTTTAACTGTTTATAATTTAGATAATTAATCTTTTTAGTTTGATCGTATTTTTTAGGTTGCTAAGATAGTTTTTTGATTTTATATTGAAAAAAAAATGACCTTATTTTTAAAAAAGAAAAGTCCTAATTATACTAGGACTCTCTTAAATTTTTAAAAATTTATGGATTTACTGTCCAAGAAACAAAAAATTGGGATCCTATTTTACCTGTACCTGGAGCACTTGCATATTCTTTCCCTCCTAAATTAGCTCCACCCACTTTAAAAATAGATTTCCATTTATCAACAGTATAGTTTACCTGAGCATCTACAACTGTTCTTGCCTCTATTATAGCATCCGCAAATGATGACTCCCATAAATACTCATCATTCCAACGAACATTAATATTAAACCCTAAGTCTTCTATTAAATTTTCATTTCCAATAGAAAACTTCACTTTATGTTCTGGCGTATTAAATCCGGCTTCATAATCTGGATCTGAACTTTGATCAAAATCAAATTTAGCATAAGTGTAATTCAACCCCACTGTATAACCTTCAAAAATTCTGCTTTCTACTCCTAAACTGCCTCCATATGATGCTATATCTGCTTTCGAATTTGTATAAACCTGAAAAGGTTGATAATCACCATTTGCAATTGCAATTAATGCAGCCGGAGCTGGACCTCCCAATTGTGATGGTAAAGAAATTATATCTGAAAAATCTACATTTCCATACAATGGAGAAACAACTGTTTTATTTCCAATAAAATCTTCATATACATTATAATATGCGCTAACATCTAAAGAAAATTGACCAAAACCAGCTCTGTAACCAATTTCATAGGCCGAAACTTTTTCAGGTTTTACATACTCAAAATTTGATATTATTAATAAACCTGGATCAACATTTCCTTGAGCTGCTGCTGCTCCAAAAGCATATAAAGAAGTAAGAGTAAAGGCGTTTTCATAAGCTGCTCTACCAGATAACTGCACAGTTGCTGGCATTCCTATAGCTTGCGCTGTTGTACTTGTTGCTAATGGGTTTGTTGTGTATCTATCTAAATTATCAGGTGCCGAACCAACTAAAATAGCCTGACCTGCATCTAAACCAATATATTGATCTTGTGTTGTAGGATTTCTAAAACCTGTTTGAAAAGAAGCTCTAACATTCCTTGTTTTTCCTTTTCCTAAAGAGTAGGACAATGAAACTCTTGGCGACACGTTTCCATCAAAATTTTTGGCTTTATCGTAACGTAAAGATCCGGTAAACTTTAATCTATCATCAGCAAATTTCTTTCTAATTTGGGTGTAAGCTCCATATTCATTATAATTAATTGGCCCATCATAATCTGTAAAAATAGTTCCATTTGAATTTAAAGAATATTGTCTCCACGAACCTCCTAATTGAATTTCAGCAAAATCTATTACTTCTGAAAAATTATAATTGGCATCGCTATGATAAATTTTTGTTTGATCTTGGAATTTTGCTCCGGTTAACAAACTTGGATCAGATTTCACCGCATTTAATGCCGCTTTAAATTCTGCTGTTCCTGGTTGCAGAGTTACATTAGCATCGGCATATTGTCTGGCACCAGCGTGTGCCAAATCACTGCTTGCACCGCTTAAAACACCTTGTAAATATGCTCCGGCATAAGTACCAAACCATTCTGAAGCATTTGCTTTATTCATATTTATACCTGCAAAACGCATATCGTAAGAATCTCCAGCATCTTCATCAGTTACATATGCTCTAACAAAAAAATCGTCATTTCTTATTTCAATTTTATGTTGTTGCATAAAAAAGTTTTCAATAGCATACCTATTCGCTCCTTGGTAAATAGTATTTCCTTTCCCCATTTTACCGTTATAAATAATTTCAAAATCATCTTCAAAAGGTCTGTAATGTAACGCTATGTCTACTTTTGCACTATGCGCATTATAATCTGTTAAATCAGACTCTTTATAACCTGTTCTAGATACATTATCTTCAGGCAAATAAGCACTGGCACCTGCTGGAATTTCGCCAATAGACTCTAAATATTGTCCAACTCCTTTTAAATTTTTAAATGGTGTAGCTCCTAAAGTAACCTCATCTCCATATACATTAGCCTGATCAAATGCAGTTTGATTTCCTAAAGATGAAATAACCGTATCAGGCTTTCCTGCTTCGGTATCAATATATTGATTATAATCTGTTGCGTGCCATTCTTCACCTTTTAAAAATGAAAAAGATACTTTTGCCGCAAACTTTTCACTAAATTTATAGGCTAACCTAATTCCTACATCTGCAAATTGATTATCTCCTGCAGCTTTTTGTGAAGTTATCCCTGTTTTTAAATACATACTAACACCAGAGGATTCAAACGGATTTTTACTTGTCATAAATAACACACCATTAAAAGCATTTGCACCATATAATGCCGATGATGCTCCTGGCAATAATTCAACAGTGCTCACATCTAACTCTGACATACCTAAAAGATTTCCTAAATTAAAATTTAGCGCAGGAGAAGCATTATCCATTCCATCTACCAATTGCATAAAACGGGTATTGGCAAATGTTGCGAAACCACGCGTATTAATAGATTTAAAGGTAAAACTATTAGAGTTTACATCTACTCCTTTTAAATTTTCTAATCCATCATAAAAAGAAGGAGAAGAGGTGTTTTTAATTTCTCTTATATCCATTCGCTCTATAGTTACAGGAGATTCTAAAACTCTCTCTGGAGTTCTTGATGCTGAAACAACAACTTCATCTAAAGCTGTTGCAGATTCGTCTAAAATTATAATTATAGCTTGATTACTTTTAGTTATTTCAACTAATTTTGAGGAAAAACCTATTAATGAAACTTCTAAGGTAAAAGGTGGATTTAAAGCTATTTTTAAAGAAAAATTCCCATCAAAATCTGATGTAGTACCTATTGATTCACCTGTAACTTTAATGTTAGCTCCAGGAATAGGTGTGTCGGTTTTTGCATCTTTAACTGTTCCGGAAATTGTTGTTTGTGCAACCACAACCATCCCAATAAGAAGCGCAATTAATACACTTAATAATTTTTTCATAATGATCTAAATAATTTGATTAACATATGCAAAATACAAATTTTTTTGGATTACAATGAATATCAAGCAATTATGCGCATAAAAAAAAGTGTAAAATACAATTTTACACTTTTTAAATTATGAATATAATAATTTCTTTAATCTGTTACAAAATTCCAAACTTGGCCAATTGTTTGTCCGCCTTGGTTGTCTTTTACAACTACTTTCCAATAGTAATTAGTAGATGCTGCCAAAGTAACATTTAATGTTTGAGCAGCTATATTATCGCCTTGTTTGTTAAGTGGAGGATTTACCGTATCAAAATAAACATCATATGTTAAAGTATCACTAGTATCTACGTCACTTGCTGTCCATTCTAATGTTGCTGTAGTTGTTGTAACCGTAGCATTTAATGTTGGTCTTAATAATACTGGTGAAAATGGTAAATGGTTAGTT
>NZ_JBFHHX010000135.1:0-8563 GCF_041596795.1 Lutibacter sp. | reverse complement strand
TGATGGAATAAACTTTAAAAAGGAATCTAGTTTTATAGTTCCAACCAATCAAAAAAATAGCAGACTTATACAAGCTATGTTTGAAAAGCGAACAACTTTTCAGGATAGTTTGTTTTATGATATTTCGGCGTGGACACTTCCCTTGGCATTTAATGTAAATTATTCCGAACTAAAAAACACTGCGGCTATTGGAGAAAAGGTTGAAAAGATAGAATTAAGAAAAGGTTTTATTACCGAAAAAAGTGCTTATGCATATGTAATGGAATGGGGAGAATATTATACTCCAAAAGCGTTAAACTTACTTTTACAAAATGGAATTAGAACTAAAGTTGGCTTAAAACCATTTTCTTTAAACGGTAAAAATTACGATTATGGAACTATTTTAATTCCTGTGCAAAATCAATTATTAGATGAAGAATCATTGTTTAATTTTTTAAAGAATGTTGCTGAAAGTTGTAATTTAACAATAAATGGTGTTTCTACAGGATTAACAAGTGGAATAGATTTAGGAAGTAATTATTTTAAAATAATTGAAAAGAAAAAGGTTGCAATGCTGGTTGGAAACGGAATTTCATCGTATGATGCTGGTGAAATTTGGCATTTATTTGATCAGCGTTTTCAAATGAATATTACCAAATTAGACCTTGAGTCTATAAATAGGGTAGATTTAAGTGCTTACACAACAATTATTGTGGCAAATGCATCTTTTAAGATGGATGAAAATTTATCGAAAAAAATAGCCGATTGGATAAGTAGTGGTGGCGTATTAATAGGTTTTGAAAATGCTGCAAAAATTTTTACTGATAATAAGTTTATTAATTTAGAATTTGTATCTCCAAAAGTTGATGCAAAAAACATTTCTTTTGAGCAAAAGGAAAATTTTTATGGTGGTCAAAAAATTAATGGAGCAATTTTTGAAACTGTAATTGATAGGTCTCACCCTATAAATTTTGGTTACTCAAAAAATAAATTGGCCTTGTTTAGAACCAATGAAATTTTTATAAAACCAAACGAGAGTAGTTTTAACAATCCTATAAAATATACAAATAATCCATTGTTAAGTGGTTATATTTCAAAACTGAATTTAGATACCTTAAAAAACACAGTTCCTTTTCAGGTAACAAAATATGGAAAAGGAAATGTAATTGTTTTTACTGATAATACTAATTTTAGAGGTTTTTGGTACGGAACAAATAAATTGTTAATGAATGCAGTATTTTTTGCAAATGCCATGTAATTAATTAACTAATTTGTTCTCCGTTTTTAATTGGTTTAGATGCTTGTAATAAAACTATTTGTTGTTGCTCATTTTCAATTCCTAAAACTAAACATTCACTAAAAAAGTTGGCTATTTGTTTCTTTTTAAAATTAACAATAGCCAACACTTGTTTTTTAAGTAATTGATTTTTTGAATATAAAGATGTTATTTGTGCACTTGATTTTTTAATACCTAACTCACCAAAATCAATACTAAGTTGATATGCTGGTTTTTTGGCTGTTGGAAAATCATTTACTTCAATAATAGTTCCTATTCTAATATCAACCTTGGTAAAATCATTAAATGATATTTCTTCTTTCATAGTTATATTATTCAATTACAATAAAATCTGTTCGGCGGTTTAATTCGTGTTCAGCTTCTGTACATTTTACACCATTAGAACATTTATTAATTAACTGGGTTTCTCCATAACCTTTTCCGCTAATTCTATTAGGATCAATTCCTTTTGAAATAATATATGAAATAACAGATTTTGCTCTTCTGTTAGAAAGTTCAAAGTTATAATTGTCTGGAGCTCTACTATCTGTATGCGATTTAATTTCTAATTTAATTGCAGGATATTTATTTAAAATATCTATAACTTTTGTTAATTCTATAGCGGCATCTGGTCTAATATCATCTTTATCTAAATCAAAATAGATTGGTTTGGTTTTAATCATTTTTTGATTATTAACAGCTATAAATTCTATGTTTTTTTCAAGTTTAAACTTTTTAAACAATTGTTGATTTTTAATAGTTGAAGTTGAAATTACTTCAATATCATTGGTGTAATTTTTTAACGAAGCTACAATTCTATAGCTTGAATTACAATCTACTTCATAGGTGAAATTTGTTTTTTCATCTAAGTTAATTGTTTCAATTAAATCGTTTGATTTATACACAAATATTATTGCATTTTTAAGTGGGAGGTTTGTTTCAGCACTTACAATTGTAGCATCTAATAGTTGTGTACATTTTTCTGGAACTAAAGAAATATTTTTTGTTATTTCAAACGTATTGGTTAGTGGAGTGTTTATGGTTTCTTCAACAGAATTATAGCCTTCTTTTTCAATTTTAAGTGTGTAGGTTTTATCGCAATTTAAATTGAAATTATATTTATAACCAACTTTAATATTTTTAGTTTCTACAAATTTAGAGTCTGCAAATAGAGAAATATTTACATTATCTATTTGTCTACCAGTTGATTTGTCAAAAAATAAACCAGAGATTAATCCTTTGCATTCAATTGGTGTTAGTTTTATATCCTTAATAAAATTACTGGTAGAAATAGTTGTTTTAAAATTCTCTTCATAAGGTTCAAATCCATCTTTTTCTGCAATAATTTTATAATTTTGGTTGCAATTTAGCTTAAAGTTAAAGCGGTTTTCAGGATTAAAAATTTGTGAATTAACTAAATTGTTATTTGCATACACAGTAACCTTTACATTGGTTAATTGTTTATTTGTAACAGTGTTAAAAACCATTCCTGATATGTTATTATCGCATTCAATAGGAGCAAGGTGTATATCTTTTAAAATATCTGTATTTATATTTAAAGTGGTAAAAGTTTCTTCAAAAGGTACATAGCCTTCTTTAGAAATTTTTATTGTGTAGGTTTCTTTACAATTTAATTTAAAATTATATCTAGTTCCTGTTGGAATGTTTTTAGAATCAATTAATTGGTTGTTGTTGAATAATTGAACAGTGGGATTGTTAATTAAAACTTTGGTTATTTTATCAAAAATTAAACCTGTAATTGTTTGGTTGCATTCTATTGGAGCAAGTTTTATGTTTTTGTCTAAGTTAGTACTTGTTGCTCCGGTTTTTAATTCAAATTCATTGGTTTTATAATTTTCAAGTTCAGCAATAAATTTATACGATGAATTGCATTCTAATTTAAAAATATAAGGATTTCCTAAAGGAATTAATTGTGAATCTAATAATTGATTGTTTTCAAAAATAGATATTTTTACGTTGTCTAAATATTCTCCAGTTTTTTCATTTATAAATAAACCTTTTATGGTTTGTTCGCAAATAAGGTTTACATCTTTAATTGTAAACGAATAAATATCAACATCACCATTACCTTCGTCACGGTTTGAAGTAAAAAAACCAGCATTTGCCTCTTTGTTTATAACAAAAGCTAAATCATCAAATTTACTATTAATTGGAGCTGGTAATCTTTCAGCGTTTAAAAATATATTGTTTTCAAATTTACTACTATAAATATCAAAATTTTGAGCATTTTTATAACCATTAGTTGTAAAATACAATGTGTTATTTACATCTAAATAAGGAAACATTTCAGTGTTTTTTGTATTAACGGTTTCCCCTAAATTTTCTGGAATTCCATAAGTTCCATCAGCGTTTATTGCAACAACATAAATATCAGTTTCTCCAAAACCTCCAGGCATATCAGAGGTGAAAAACAATTGAGTTCCATTGGGACTAATTTGAGGGTTTTTTATAGAGTATTCATCATTGTTAAATGGTAGTGAAGTTATGTTTGATAATTGTAAATTTTTATCAATAGAAGCTTTTACAATGTGCTGTGTTTTCCATTTGGAAGAATCTTTTCTGCTTTCGGTATTGTAATAATTATTCCAGGTAAAATATACAGTTTTAAAATCGGGTGTAAAGGTTAAATCTGATTCAAAAAACTGATTATTTACATCATTGGTAAATTTTTCATTTAAAATAAGGTCGCCATTTCTAGTAACAGTTGCTTTGTACAAATCTAAAAACAATTGGCTGTTTTGTTTTCTTCTATTTGTTGAAAAGGCTTTATCATTTTCATCTTTTTGAGATGAGGCAAATAAAACTTGTCCGTTTTGTAAATAAATGACTCCTAATTCGGCATACTTAGAATTTATACTAGTGTTTTTAACTGTATATTCTTGATTTTGTGCGAATAGAAAGTTAAAGAACAACAATAAGTATAGTTGTGTTAACTTTTTCATGTTTGTTTAGTTTTTAAATAGCTTTTCAAAAACCCAAGTAGATTCAATTAACAGAAATTGTAAATCTTAAAAAAAAGATTTTTACCCTCTAATTTTTGTCTGTAAAATTGTCCAACTTAAGGAATAACAAAGATAGCTAAAGAAACATAAAATAAAGGTAAAAATATAGATAAATAGTTGTTTAAAGCTATGCAAAATGGCAAAAAAGGTGCATTTTTTAAAATGATAAATGGTAAATAAAAAAGTAAAAAAAAATTAAGCATAGTTGTTGCTCAATTTTTTAAAATTGGATTATTTATATGCAGTAAATTTTTTATTAAATTTTATGGAATATTAATAATGAAACCAACAACACAAAAAATATTGCAAGTACATACATACATATATATATGTGTATCTGATGATTTGTTTTATTTTGATAACTTACTACCTAAATTTAAACCATTATTGTAACGGTTCTTATTGTTTAGTATAGCATAAATGATATTGGAAAAATATTAATTATAAATGTTCTGTTTAATTTTAAACTAGTAACAATTAAAAATTTGTATGTTGCATTACCATTTTTTTGAAATAATTAAATTGTTAATGTGTGCAAAATGGTGATTGCAATGCCAGGCATAGATTGCTATGTTCTTGTTTAATTTAATAGGCTTGTATCCATCCGGATGAATAAAAGTTTTGTTTAATTCCTCTTCAGATAAACCTTTTAAAAAATACACCCATTTTGCGTGTAAGGCTTTTAAATAATTTATGGATAGCGAAATTGGAGCGGTTTTACTATCAAACAAATCTGCCCACTTATCTTCGTAATAAGCTTTAATTACAGGTTTGTCTTCGGTTAAAGCCCACTTAAAACGTATATAACTATGTTGATGACTATCTGCACAATGATGAACCACTTGCCTAATTGTCCAACCGTTATCTCTATAAGGTGTGTCTAATTGTTCGTTGGTTAAATTAGCAGTGAGTTTGTCTAATTTAGCCGGAAAATTTTCAATAATTGTTATCCAATTATTAATATCTTTATTTGCTATTTCAGATGGAATAGCAGGTTTTCCGATTGGATATTTTAATTTCTCTAGCATTATTTTTTCTGTTTTTGTAAGCGTTCCAATTGTTTTTTTGCATTTGTGTTTTCTGCATTTAATACTAACGATTTCTTATAGTATTCTATTGCATTAATAGTATCGCCGCTTAAGTTTAAGCCATCAGCATAACTGTCGTACACATTTGAGCTTTTGGGGTATAAAGCCATATTTATTTTAAATAAATACAATGCTTTTTTGTAATTTTTTTCTTTTAATTCTTTGTAGCCAAGTCTGTTTAAATAGGCTTCTTCAATTAGAGGATTTAAAGAATCGTTTTTTTTAATTAGCTGATAGCCTTCTAAAGCTTTATCAAAGTTATCAATTATTAAATATTCATGAGGTGTTTTTTCATTTTTATTTAATTTTCTATAGATATATTGAATTGAGTCTTTTTCTTTTTTTGGAACTAAAACTAAATACTCTTTTTGATCTAATGATTTTTTTTGAATGTGATTTTTTCATTCATTTCTTTCACATAAAAAGTATTTTCATCAATTTTTAAAGGTTTTATTTTTGTAGCTCCACGCCATTTTAAAAAAAGTTGGTTATTATTAAAGTACACTTCAATTACTTCATCAGCATTATATAAATACCTTCCTTTTGCAATCTTTACAAATTCAGGGTTATTTGTTTTTGATGAACAATTAATAAAGAGCAAACATACTATAAGAAATAAATAAGAGTAGCCTTTCATTATTAAATGATTGATTTTAGTATAAAAATAAAAAAAAACGCTCAACCTTTTACAAGACTGAGCGATTTTAAATTTTATTTTTTAAGAGTTACTTTCTTTCAAAAGGAGTAACGTCTTTTGTATGTTTTGGTAATACTAAATTTAAAAGGACACCAACAACAGAAGCTAAACCAATTCCAGCTAAAGAAAAGTTTCCGTAGCCTAATTCAGCTCCACCAATACCAATAGTTAATATAATTGAAACTATTACTTGATTTCTGGTAATTGAAAAATCCGTTTTATTATCAATTAATGTTTTTATACCTATACTAGCAATCATTCCAAATAGCAATAACATTATTCCTCCTAAAACAGCATTTGGTATAGTTTTTAAAATTGCACTAATTTTTCCAACAAGTGAAAATACAATTGCGGTAACTGCTGCAATTCTTAAAACTCTAGGGTCTGTAATTTTAGTAAGAGCAACGGCACCCGTTACTTCGGAATATGTTGTGTTTGGTGGACCTCCAAAAAAACCAGCAAAAGCAGTTGCAATACCATCACCTAAAATAGTTCTGTGTAATCCCGGATCTTTTACAAACTTTTTATCTGCTACACCACCAATAGCGTACATATCACCAATATGTTCAATAATTGGAGCAATTGCTACTGGAATCATATAAATTATTGCGCCCCAATTAAATTCTGGAGTAGTAAATTTAGGTAATGCAAACCAGGCAGCTTCGTTCACCGAAGAAAAATCGACTAAACCTGATAGAATTGAAATAATATAGCCTACAATAATTCCAATAAAAATGGGAATTAGTTTAATTAAGCCCTTGGTAAAGGTTACTATTATTATAGCAGTTGCTAAAACGGCTAGAGCAATAGGCCAATTAGTTTTTGCCATATCTACACCAACTGACGCTAATGACAAACCAATAATCATAATTACAGGCCCTACAACAACCGCAGGAAATATTTTTTCAATTACCTGTAATCCCCATAATTTTATAATACCAGATACAATAGCATATACTAAACCAACGGCAATTATACCACCAAGAGTTCCTGGATAACCATAAATTTTGGTAGCTGCAATTATAGGAGCAATAAAAGCAAAGCTGCTTCCTAAAAATACGGGAACCTTTCCTTTTGTAATAATATGAAAGATTAAGGTACCAACACCAGCAGTAAATAGGGCAACGGAAGGATCTACATCAATTAATAAAGGTACTAACACAGTTGCGCCAAAAGCAACAAATAAAAATTGCACACCAATAATTATTCGTTTAATAGGATTTGATGTGTCTGTTAAAGTTTGATTTTGAGATGATTTCATTGATTGTTTGTTTTTTTAATTCGGCTAATTTAACCATATATTATAAATTTAGCTCTAAAGTTCACTTTTTAGGATAGATTTAGAATGATTCTATCAAAAAAAACGGTAAAAAAATCTTCTTTTTTTTCCGTTTTAGGAATTTTCACGAGTTTTTTTTGATCAAAATTCATTTTCAGATCGATTTTTTGGCCAAAAAAGAGCACTTTTTCATTAAAAATTGAAAAAATAAAATATTTTTTAACTTTTATTTTTTACGCATTTCGAAATCGTTGTAAATAGCATTTTTTTTGTTAAAAAAATGAGTATTTTTTCATTTTTGAGAGATTGTGAAATTTTTAAAAAATACAAATGTTACATAAAATTATTTTTGTAAATAATTCAATAATAGGTGGTAAACTTTAAAATATCTTCAAAAAAATATTTAATATAAGGCTAAATAGTATTATTTTTTTAAAAGAATTATAGATTAAAATTAATTAAAAAAAGTTTTTTTTGTTTTTTTTATGATAAAAATGGGGTGTTTTTTGGATTACAATGCCTATCTTTAGATGTGTAAAAAGGTTACTAAAAAGAGTTGAAAAATGACCTTGGAAATTTAGAAAAAAAACAGAAAAACTAAACATAAAATATGAAAGTTGCAGACAAATTGGCCTATTTAATTTCAAGAAGAGAAAGTGCTTCTAAAATGGGTGGCGAACAGAGAATTGAAAAACAACATGAAAAAGGTAAGTTAACAGCAAGAGAACGTATAGATTTATTGTTCGACGAAGGAAGTTTTTATGAAATAGATTCTTTAGTAAAACATCGTTCAGTAAATTTTGGAATGGAGCAAGTAGAAATTTCTTCTGATGGAGTTATTGTTGGACACGGTTTAATTAACGGGAGAACTGTTTTTGCTTTTTCACAAGATTTTACATCAGGAGGTGGAGCGTTAGGAGAAATGCACGCTACTAAAATTTGTAAAATTATGGATTTAGCCATGAAAGCTGGAGCACCAGTTGTTGGATTAAATGATTCAGGTGGAGCAAGAGTAGAAGAAGGTGTAGATGCATTAAAAGGATATGGAGACGTTTTCTTTAGAAATTCAAGAGCATCTGGTGTAATTCCTCAAATTTCTGCAATTATGGGACCTTGTGCCGGTGGTGCAGTTTATTCACCTGCTATGACAGATTTTATCTTTATGGTGAAAAAAACAAGTAATATGTTTATTACTAGTCCTTATGTAATTAAAACAGTTAC
>NZ_JBFHHX010000134.1:0-8607 GCF_041596795.1 Lutibacter sp. | reverse complement strand
ATTAGAAGAAATGCAATTTGGCAACGGTGGATTTCCTTGGTTTAAAGGAAGTAACTATCCAAACCGATATATTACACAACACATTGCAACTGGTTTTGGGCATTTACAACAACTAAATGTTGATTTAAATGCTGATTCAGATAAAATTCAAAAAATAATCAAAAAAGCTGTTCAGTTTTTAGATGATGATATTGAAGATGACTATAACAAATTACTTGTTGAAGCTAAAAAAATTAGAGAAAAAGCAAAAACCAAACAACAAGGTGTAAAAGATGAAGCTACATATTTGGCTAAAAACCATTTAGGGTATATTCAATTGCAATATTTATATATGCGTAGTTTTTATAATGCTATAAAAATTGATAAAAACTTGCAAACAGCAATAGATTATTATACAAACCAATCAGCTAATTATTGGAAAGATTTTAACCTATACTCTAAAGGATTAATTGCTTTAATTCAACATAGAAATGGAAATAAAGTATTAACTGCTGCTATTTTAAAATCTTTAAAAGAAAACAGCATTGTTAGTGAAGAATTAGGTATGTATTGGAAAGAAAATACCCAAAGTTGGTATTGGTACCAAGCGCCAATTGAAACGCAGGCATTGTTAATTGAAGTTTTTTCTGAAATAGAAAATGATACTGCAACTGTTGATGAATTAAAAATTTGGTTGTTAAAAAATAAACAAACCAATAGTTGGAAAACTACCAAACAAACTACGGAAGCGGTATATGCTTTATTATTACAAGGAAGCGATTGGTTAGCTGTAAATGAAACGGTTGATGTAACTGTTGGAAACAAAAAAATAGAACCTTCTAAATTAGAAAATGTAAAAATTGAAGCTGGAACAGGCTACTATAAAACAGCTTGGAATGGCAATGAAATTAAACCAGAAATGGGAACTGTTACCATTGCTAAAAAAGATAAAGGTATTGCTTGGGGAAGTTTATATTGGCAATATTTTGAAGATTTAGATAAAATTACCTCGGCAGAAACTCCTTTAAAATTGAGTAAAAAATTATTCTTGAAAACAAATTCTGATACTGGCAAAAAACTTACAGAAATTAAAGAAACCTCAGCTTTAAAAGTGGGCGATTTAATTACTGTTAGAATTGAGTTAAAAGTAGATAGACCAATGGAATTTGTACACATGAAAGATATGCGCGCCAGCGGATTGGAACCTGTAAATGTTTTATCAAGCTATAAATATCAAGATGACTTGGGATATTATGAAAGCACTAAAGATGCTGCTACTAATTTCTTTTTTGACAATTTACCAAAAGCCGTGTATGTTTTTGAATATGATTTACGTGTAAATAATGCGGGTAATTTTAGCAACGGAATTACAACAATACAAAGTATGTATGCTCCAGAATTTAGCAGTCATAGTGAAGGAGTTAGAATAAAAATAAATTAGTTTTAACAACCTTGTTAAATTAAAAAAACCGTTACGTAACTTTATAAGTTTGCTAACGGTTTTTTTTTGTGATAATTTTATTTAGTATAAGCTCCTGAAGAGTACGTTAACTCGTAACTATGTGTGTAAACTTCAAAAACAATTCCAAATGGATCTTGAACATAACACATTTTATATGGCTTATCATTCGGATAGTATTCTCTAATTTGCATTCTTTGCTTTCCTCCTGCTGCAACAATTTTTTCTACCAACCCTTCAATATCTGGATCTTGTACACAAAAATGGAATAATCCAGTATTAAAAGGATTAAATTCAGGTGCTGTTTTTACACCATTAGGAAAACAAAACAGTTCAATACCAATACCATCGGAGGTTGATAAATGGGCAATTTCAAATTCTCCCCATCCTTCTCCAAAAACATCAATACACATTTGGCCAATAGCTGTTTCTTTTTCTTCAACAACCGTAGATGGTTCCATTATTACATACCATCCCATAGTTTCTTTATAAAATTCTACAGCTTTTTTAATATCTGGAACAGTAATTCCAATATGAGAAAATGATTTTGGATAATTTTTTTTAGTTAACATATTCATTTGTATTTATTTTACTGCAAAATTAAACTATATTTGCACATTAAACAATAACTTACCAAAAAGAACCATAGTATCCTTTTAGGGTATTTTATTGATTATCAATTGAATAAAACTGAAAAATGACTGAAAAATATTATTGCTCTCTACATTTAACAATGGATTTAATAGGAAGTAAATGGAAACCTTTGTTGTTATTTCACTTAATTGATGGTCCATTAAGATCTGGAGTTTTGCAAAAAACAATTCCTGAAATTTCTAATAAAATGTTCACTCAAACAGTAAGAGAATTAGAACGAGATAATTTAATTAGCAGAAAAGTATATCCTGTTGTACCACCAAAAGTAGAATATGAACTAACGGAAACAGGAAAATCTCTTAAATCTATTTTAATAGATTTAGATAATTGGGGTAAAAAAATAATGGCTAAGTAAATTTAGGTACTCATTTACTTTTTCAATAAACAAAATATTAAAAACTGTACCTTTGCATAAAATTTTAAAAAAATGGATTTAAATCTGATTCCGAAAATTAAATATACCAACAGTGGTAACTTCTTTTTATTAGCTGGACCTTGTGCTATTGAAGGTGAAGAAATGGCGTTACGTATTGCCGAACAAATTAAAATTGTAACTGATAAGTTAGAAATTCCTTGGGTTTTTAAAGGAAGTTTTAAAAAGGCAAACCGAAGTAGAATTGATAGTTTTACAGGAATTGGAGATGAAAAAGCATTAAAAATTTTACAAAAAGTATCTAAAACTTTTGATGTGCCAACTGTTACAGATATTCATACTAATGAAGATGCTGAAATGGCTGCTGCTTATGTAGATGTGTTACAAATACCTGCTTTTTTAGTACGCCAAACCGATTTAGTTGCTGCTGCAGCTAACACTGGTAAAGTGGTAAATTTGAAAAAAGGACAATTTATGAGTCCGGGAGCAATGAAACACGCTGTACAAAAGGTGAAAGATTGTAACAACGAGAAAGTTTGGGTTACAGATAGAGGAACTATGTTTGGCTACCAAGATATGATTGTAGATTTTAGAGGAATTCCTGAAATGCAACAATTTGCACCTGTTATTTTAGATGTTACACACTCTTTACAACAGCCAAACCAAACAAGTGGTGTTACTGGCGGAAGACCAGATATGATTGAAACAATTGCCAGAGCAGGAATTGCAACAGGCGCTGATGGTATTTTTATTGAAACTCACTTTGATCCTGCAAACGCCAAAAGTGATGGTGCTAATATGCTAGATTTAAAATATTTAGAAAATTTAATGACTCGCTTAGTTGCTATTAGAAAAACTATAAATTCATTTTAGTTTATTTCGAAATTGCATTGGAGTTTCTCCAAAATATTTTTTAAATGCCGCACTAAAATGTGTGGCATTTTTATATCCAATAGCTTCAGAAATTTCATAAATTGTTAATGCAGTATTTAACAATAGAACTTCAGATTTTTCCATTTTTAATTTCTTTGTATAGTCACTCATAGTTGCACCAAAAATTCTTTTAAACTCTATTTTTAAAACATTTTCATTTAAGCCAACTTCATTTGAAAGGTTTTTAACAGAATAATTTTCTGTTAAATTTTCTTTTATAAAGCGCTCAACTGCATATACTTTTTTAACACTCCCCATACAAGTTCTATATTTATTAAAACTTATAGTATCTATATTTTCCATTTGGATTGCTAACAACTCTAAAACCTTAGCCTCCATAAATATTTTTTTAGAAATTCCGTTTAGCCTAGATGACTCAAGGTTTATAAGTATAGAAAATAAATCATTGGTAATTGGTTGCGTTCTATTTGTTTCAACAATTTTCTTAAAGTTTAATTCATTAGTTATTCCGTGCTTACTTAAAAAAGTGCTTGGCAGTTTAATTCTTATTTCTTTATAGGGTTTTAAACCACTAATTCTAACTGTCCCTTTAAAATTATTGGTGTTAGCTATATAAGACTCTTGACTCTCTAATAAAATATCATTTTTAAATTTAGTAGATGAAATTATTTTTTCTCCTTCTACCACAAACGTTAACTGAGTATAATCATCATCACTATTATAATGAATCACTAAATCTTTAGTCAATTTAAATCTACAAATAGAAAGTATAACATCATCAAAACTAAAACTTAAAACACAACCATTTCCATACTTCGGCAATAAAACTTGCTTTTTAAATTGAAAAAAGTTTTCATTTCTACATTCCTTTTCAACGGTAAGTGCTTGAAACATTTCAGTATCAGATTGAGAAACATGCAATATTTCACAATTACTGTAATCGCGTCTTTTTTTATTCAAAATGCGTCGTTAATGATTAAATATCTATTTTATTTTTGCGGTAAATTTATTTAGACTAAATTAAAATAACAAACAAATCATGAAAAAATATTTTACGCTTATTACATTATTTCTAACTATTGTAATAGTAAACGCACAAAATGAAACACTTAAAGGGAAGGTTGTTTCTAACCAATCTACACCTTTATCTGGTGTTAACATACAAATCATATCAACAACCAAAGGAACAAACACCAATAATTTGGGTGAATTTGAAATTAAAGACCTTACCCCTGGAAGCTATGAATTGAAAGCTTCATATGTAGGCTATAAAAGTAAAATTATACCAATTAAAATAACAAAAAATAACATTTCTAACTTACAACCAATTGTTTTAATAGAGGTTGAAGAGCAATTAAGTGAAGTTGTTATTGAAAGTAATGGAATTAATAAAATATTAAAAAGTGAAGGGATTTACATTTCTAAATTACCATTAAAAAACTTAGAAAATCCCCAAGTTTATAATGCTATTACCAATGAAATTTTAAAAGAACAAGTAGTTACAAATATAAACGATGCTATAAAAAATGCAACAGGTGTTGTGCGCTTGTGGCAATCAACTGGTAGAGGTAACGATGGCGCAGAATATTATTCACTAAGAGGATTCTCTGTTCAACCTTCCATAACCAATGGATTACCAGGATTAAACAATGGAGGTTTAGACCCAAGTAATATTGAAAGAATTGAAGTTATAAAAGGTCCTTCTGGAACTTTGTACGGAAGTAGCTTAATTTCTTATGGAGGTTTAATTAATGTTGTTACCAAACAACCTTACGAAGAGTTTGGCGGAGAATTATCATATACAAATGGCTCAAATGGACTACATAGAATTACAGCAGACATAAATACACCTATTGGAAAAAACAATGCCTCTTTTTTAAGAATTAATACAGCTTATCATTCAGAAAACAGTTTTCAAGATGCTGGTTTCAACAAATCTTTTTACGTAGCTCCATCACTAAAATTAAAAGCAAATGACAAATTAACGTTTTTAATTAATACTGAAATTCTAAACAAAGAAAGTGCAAACGCTCCAATGTTATTTTTAAACAGATACTCTACTTTAACATATAACTCTATAGATGTTTTTGAAAAAAACTATCATAATTCATTTACAAGCAACAACTTAACAGTTAAAAACCCAACATTTAATTTACAAGCGCAAGCTTTATATAAACTATCTGAAAATTGGACATCGCAAACAGTACTATCTTCTGGTACTGCTAAAACAGATGGGTATTATTCTTACCTATGGGATTTAAGTGATGGTGATACCTTTGCGCATTATATTTCTAAACCAAATAGCGAAACAAACACAACAGATATTCAACAAAACTTTATTGGTGATTTTAAAATTGGCAAATTTAGAAATAGACTTATTGTAGGTTTAGATTATTATAATAACAAGCTAAAAACCAATGGCACAGGTTGGGTGGCAATTGGCTCTGTATCAATAAATAATGGTACTAACTCTTCAATTTTATCGCAAGCTGCAGTAGATAACGCACTTTCAGTAAGTGCTGTAAGTAATTCTGAATCAGAACAAGAAATCTATAGTGCTTATGTTTCAGATGTAATAAACATTAGTCAAACACTTTCTACTATGGTAAGTTTAAGAATGGATAAATATGAAGGTGATAAAAATGATGACGATGATGACCAAACAGCATTTTCTCCAAAATTTGGGTTAGTTTATCAACCTATAAAAGATAGATTGGCTGTGTTTACAAATTATATGAACGGTTTTACAAATGTTGCGCCAACGCAAGTATCAGATGCCGATGGATCTAACTCTAGAGTTAAAACATTTGATCCTGAAAAAGCAAATCAATGGGAAATTGGTGTAAAAACAAATTTAATAAATAACAAATTAAATGTTACAGCTAGCTACTATAATATAAACGTTTCTAATAAATTAATGACTGATCCTACAAACATTTATAATTATATACAAGGTGGTGAAGTAGAAAGCAAAGGAATTGAATTAAGTTTAATTGCAACTCCAATACAAGGATGGAATTTAATTGCCGGTTTTAGCAATAATAAAAGTGAAGTTTTAAAGGAAACAGAAGGCGCAGGATATTTAGGATTAAGACCTGAAGAAGCTGGACCAGAAAAATTAATAAACTTTTGGACAAGTTATACCATACAATCTGGAACCTTAGAAGGTATTGGCTTTGGTTTTGGAGGAAACTATGCTAGTGAATTTAATACCTTAAATAGAGAAACAACAGGCTCGTTTACATTACCAGAGTATACAATCTTAAATGGTTCCTTGTCTTATTCAGCGGATACATTTAAAATTATTTTAAAACTTGACAATATTACAAATAAAAAATACTTTACTGGTTGGTCTACTGTAACTCCGCAAAAAACAAGAAGTATTTCAGCAAATTTAACGTACAACTTTTAACCTTTACTATTTGAGTTTTTTTTGAATAAAAGGCTCTTATAAAATTTTACAAGAGCCTTTTTAAAATTTAACATTATACATTATGAAAAAATTACTACTAACAATCAGTGCCGTTCTATTAATTTCAACATCAAGTTTTGCACATTATTTATGGATAGAAACAAATTCTATAGGAACAATAAATCAAGAGCAAGAAATTAAAGTTCATTATGGAGAATATACATATGGAGTTGTTGAAGAAGTTAAAGGTGATGCTTTTTTAAAAGTTCAAAATTTTACTTTATGGATTTCTGATCCATTAGGTAACAAAACTGAATTAAATACAACCGCAGAAAACACTTACTACAAAGCAACTTTTAAACCTGAACTTAATGGAACATATACTGTTTATTTAAACAATAACGCTATAGATGTAATTGATTATACTCAATACAATTTTGGAATTTTTAAAACGCACTATCATTCCGTGGCAAAAATAGTTGTTGGAAATAAACAATCTGAAACAACTGCAGACAACCAAAATGGAATTACCATAAAAGATATTTCTGAAAACAACACTAATATTACACTTAAAGTGTTGTTTAAAAACAATCCTTTACAAAATAATGAAGTAAAAATTTTTGTAGCCGATTTATGGTCTAAAACTTTACAAACCGATGAAAATGGCAATGTATCATTTAAACTTCCTTGGAATACTAAATATATAATAGAAACTACATATAAAGAAGAAATTCCGGGCAAGTATAATAATGAAAACTACCAATTTATTTGGCATTGTGTTACTTATACCATTCCATCAAAATAATTTTTATGAAAAAAATTAACTTCAAAAAATTTATTGGAAAAATACATTTATGGCTCGGACTCACCTCTGGGCTTATTGTATTTATTATAGCTATTACTGGTTGTATTTATGTTTTTAGTGATGAGTTTACCAATTCATTCCGTAAAAATGACATGTATGTTCAATCGCAAGAAAAACCACTTGATTTAAATAAACTTTGGGAAAGCACACAACAACAACTTGGACCAACTTTTCAACTATCGTGGGTAAATGTGTATAACAATCCTACAAAAAGTTACATTTTTTATGCCTACAAAAGCAATGAAAATGCAATAACCTATTTTGAAAATATAGAATATTACAAATCTATTTATGTAGACCCATATACAGGTAAAATACTAAATATTTATAATGAAGAACTCGACTTTTTTAATATTGTAAAAATGTTGCATTGGAGCTTATTATTAAAAACGGAATATGGTCAACCAATTGTTGGATATAGTACTATTATTTTTGTACTAATGCTTATTTCGGGATTTATTTTATGGTGGCCAAAAAACAAAAAATCTAGAAAACAACGATTAGCATTTCAATGGAAAAATACAACAAAATGGAAACGTAAAAATTATGATTTTCATAATATTTTAGGTTTTTATGTTGGCTCAGTGGCTATAATTATAGCTTTAACTGGATTGGTTTGGGCATTTTCTTGGTTTCAGGCAATTGTTTACGTAGTTGGTTCGGGCACAACTACTCCACCAGATTTTTCAAGAGCAACATCAACATATACTGTAAGTCCAAAAGAAACTGCATTAAAACTTGCTTTAGAAACTTCAAAAACTAAATACTTAACCGCTAATGGGTTTAGAATAACACCAGCTAAAGATAGCACCGATATTATAAATGTTTATATACAGCAATATGATGGATTATATTATGTAAATCACAGTTTACAATTTGATCAATATTCTGGCAAATTATTAAAAGAAAGAAATCATAAAAATAAAAATTTTGGAGAAAAAATAATTAATGCAAATTATGACATTCATGTT
>NZ_JBFHHX010000133.1:0-8886 GCF_041596795.1 Lutibacter sp. | reverse complement strand
CTTATTTTTTGCGATTTATTTGCCGGAACAGGAAGTGTTGGTAGAAATTTTAAACCATTGGTAAAGCAAGTAATTGCCAATGATGTTGAGTTTTATAGTTATGTGTTAAACAGAAATTATATTGGAAATATATCAGAATTAACCATTGAAAATAAATTTACTTATTTAAATAATTTAGAAGGGAAAGAAGGATTTATATTTCAAAACTATTGCGAAAACGGATTGCAAAACAGATTGTATTTTTCTGCGGAAAATGGAAAAAAAATTGATGCTATTCGAAAGCAAATTGAACATTGGAAAAACAAAAAGGAAGTTTCTGAAGATGAATATTATTTTTTATTAGCATCGCTTTTAGAAAGTGCCGATAAAGTAGCAAATACAGCTTCGGTTTACGGAGCTTATTTAAAAAAGTTAAAAAAATCAGCTCAAAAAACTTTGTTACTAGAACCGGCAAATTTTAATTTAAGCAACAATGTTCAGCTGGTATATAATGAAGATAGCAATGAACTTATAAAAAAAATAAAAGGAGATATTTTGTATTTAGATCCGCCCTACAACGCGCGGCAATATGGTTCAAACTATCATTTATTAAATACTATTGCAAAGTATGATGAGTTTCAACCAAAAGGGAAAACTGGTTTAAGAAATTACTACAGATCGTCTTATTGTAAAAAAAATGAAGTCAAAAAATCTTTCGAAGAGTTAATTAAAAATGCTAACTTTACATTTATATTTTTAAGTTATAATAACGAAGGTTTAATGACTGAGGATGAGGTGAGTACAATTTTAAAAAAGTATGGTAAGTATAGTTTAAAAACCACCAATTATCAACGATTTAAAGCCGATAAAACTGAAAATAGAAATCATAAAGCAACTGAAACAGTTGAATATTTACACATTTTAGAAAAAATAGTATGAGTGCACAACAATACAATAAACTTTTTGACGAAGTAATTAAAAAATACCACGTTATTGATGACGTGGATCAACCATTTGAAAATCCGTATGACAAAAATTCTTTTGAACATTTACTATACAGAAAAAACTGGATAGATACTGTTCAATGGCATTACGAAGATATTATTCGTTTACCAGATATTAATCCGGTTGATGCTATTGTTTTAAAGCGTAAAATTGATGCTTCAAACCAAGATAGGACTGATATGGTAGAATATATAGATAGCTATTTTCTGCAAAAATTTAAGGATGTAGAGGTTAAAGAAGGCGCAAAAATAAATTCTGAAACGCCTGCGTGGGCAATTGACAGATTATCTATTTTAGCATTAAAAATTTATCATATGAGAGAAGAAGCAACCAGAGAAAGTGCTTCTGAAGAACATAGAGCAAAATGTCAAGAAAAATTAAACGTGTTGTTAGAACAACGTGTTGATTTATCTACGGCAATTGATGATTTATTAAATGATTTTGCTACTGGTGAAAAGTTTATGAAAGTTTATAAACAAATGAAAATGTATAACGATGAGGATACAAACCCAATGTTATATACTAAAAAATAATAACTGTTAAGGTTACAAAAAAGGTGTTTATTCGTCATAGAATAAACACCTTTTTTATGAAAAATACTTTCTTAATTTTAGTAACGGCACTATTGCTTGTTTCGTGTGCTTCAAAATCTTCTTTTAATTCTTTTTATGTAGCACATAAAGATGAATGTGATTTACATATTAGTACTCCAGCTTTTTTTGCCAATTTGTTTATACCAAAAGAAGATATAAAAGAATATGAACAGTTGTTTAAAAGGGTAAAACATTATAAAGTAATGATTTTTAATGAGGATAAAACATCTTTAGATAAACAGTTTGATAAATTTATAAAACAAAAAAAGTACGCTTCAATTTTAAAAGTAAAAAGCAACGGAGACCAAGTTCAGTTGTATTTTTTAGAGCGTAAAAGCACTATTAAAGAAATTGTGTTAAAAATTAAAAGCGATGAAGATTTATTAGTATTGGGTTTAAAAACCAATATTTTGGAAAAAGATTTTGTTAAATTTTTAGATGATTCTGATATTAAGTTAACAGGATTATAGCAAAACAAAAAAGCCATTTAGAATATTCTAAATGGCTTTTTTTATTGTATTTTATTGGGTTATTTTTTACTAAAAGTATAAGTAATACCAAAGTTAATACCGAAAGAAGAGTAAGGAACTCTTTCAGATAATTTTTTAGAACCATCAGTATTTGAATTTGATAATTCATCTACATATGTAGATTCTTTATAATAACCAGCTGGTAAATTATCTAAAGTATATAATCCAGCAACGGCAACTGTACCATCTGCTAAAACTACATCAGTATTAAACTCAACTATTTCAGAATCTTTACGTTTTACACTTACACCCATATATTCAAGTTCTGTAAAGAAAGAAATTTTGTCGTTTATAGGAAATTTATAACCCATAGCGGCAACAATTCCTAGTGGTAAGTGACCGTGATAATCTTCTGTATAAGTTGTATGCGTATATGCACCAGTTGGTAATGATAAAGCTTGGGAAATTGTAATACCATTTGCAGCATCATACATATAATTAATATCGTCTACTACAGCTTCAGTTTTTCCACCAACTTTTAATAAAGCACCAATTCTTCCATAAAATTTATCATTAAATTTATACGTTAATTGTGGTAATACTCCAAAAGCTCTACCTCTTGCAACTGCATCGGTAATTCTGTAGTTAGGAATATTAACTTCACTTTTAATTTGGTCGTCACCATGTAAATATCCAATACCTAATTCAACACCAAAAGTTTCGTTTAAAGTGTAACCAACACGTAATTGGCCATTAAGACCTTCGCCATAACTTCCATAAGTGTTTTCTGTTTTGTCTGAAGTAACTTTAGTACCCATTAAAACTCCAGCACTAGGAATTGCGTAACCGCCACTAGCACTTACATAAAATTGCGCACTTGCACTTGTTGCTATAATTAAGGCAACAAATAAAAATAATTGTTTTTTCATAATTAGTTTAATTGTTTAGTAAGTATGCAATATAGTTTTTATAAAAAAATAATCAAATAATAATTGTTACATTAAAAATAATTATGATATTATTTGTAAATCAATTGTAAAATTATTGGAAATTAAACGTTATTTAGAAATTGGAATAATTTTTTTTGAATTTCCAATTAAAACTTCGGTTTCATTGATAATAATAGGTCGCTTTAGAAAGGTATATTCATCTAAAATTAATTGTCTGAAATCGTTTTCGTGCAACTTTTGGTTTTTTAAATCCATTTGTTTGTATTTTTTAGCCATTTTGCTAAATAAAACCTCATAACTTTTTGTGTATGAATACAATTCGTCTAATTGTTTAACCGTAATTGGCTCTGTTTTAATTTCTTGTAAAATGTATGCCGAAGTGTCCATTTCTTTTAAAATCTTTCTACACTTATCACAAGTTTTTAGGTAATAAATTTTTTTCATATGATTTAAATTGAAATGTAAATTTAATGGCTTTATTTTAAACTTAAAAATTATTAAAATGGAATGTAAATTCTTAAAAATTGAATACCTTTTACCTAATGTTCAATAAAAGAATTTGAAATTTTTAATATAAAAGGTGGTAAAAGAGGTAATTCCCATTGGGATTTCTTCAAGATTTAAAAACTTGGGTAAAAGTTAATTTAGGTAGTAAACATAACCAACGTGTAACCAAACTAGCCAGTCGTTATATTTATTGGCTTCATCTTGTTTAGCGTTTAAACCATCTACATAATTAGAGAAAAAATATTGCCAACGAGATTCAATTAAAATATCTGAATATTCACCAAATTTATGTCTTGTTCCAATTCCAAAAGTTGCAGAACCTGTAATTTTTGGATCTACGTTAATTGCTCCTGGAACTCTCCATTTTTCATAAATAACAGAAATATCTTGTTCCCAATCTCCTAAATCTGATCTTAAACTTGGGTTATAAAAATCAACCATAAAACCAGCACTTAAATAAGGTGACCATTTTAAATCTGGAATTCTTCTTGATCCAAAATCTACAATATCTACAATATGAAATTCTAATTGGGCTCCTAAATTTACCAAATAAGTAGTTCCGTGCATTGCTCTTAACTTATCTGCTTCTAAAGATGTTTGATTTTCATCTACATATTTTCCAAAATGATCTAATTTGGCAGACATATAAGATAATTCTCCTCTTAATCTAAAATGTTCGGCAAAATAGCTTGTTCTTTGGTTCCATCTATATCTGTAATCTGTAAAATTTAAATAGTAAATTGCTCCAATACCAACGCCAACGTTTCCTCCAACATTTGCTGAAAAATTATTTCTAGCGCCATAATCTGTAGTAAATGATGCTGCACCTGAAATAAAACCTATTTCATGGCTATTGTAATCTTGGCCATAAAAGTTTTGGGCCAACACAAAAATAAAAAACAGGATTAATATTTTTTTTATCTCTTTCAATTTGAGGTTTTAAGTACCAAATGTAATAAATTTGATTAAATTGATATTATAATTAACAGAAAAAAGGTTATTTTAGTGTAATTGGTTGATTTATATCCCAATTTGCCCGAACTTCTATGGGTTTTGTAAAGTATTGAACTTCTTCTGGTTGAATTTTATTTAAAAAACTTCCCGTGTCCCAAATTCCATTATTATTATCATCTACTATTACTTTTACCAAGTAATTTGTTGGAGGTAATAATTTAAAATTAACTGGTTGTGGTTTTTCTATCTTTACAAATCTAATTAGCTCCTCTTTTTCATTTAATAGTTGTACAATTAATGGTTTATTTTTAGTGCTTTGAATAGTTAAAGTTAAATCGCCATAATCTTCCTTTAATTTGGTTTTTATTTTGTACAAAAGACTATCATTTGCTGTTGTATAAATATCTGTAATTGCTTTTGGTAACAGTTGAATGTTATAATCTTGGCCTTGTTCCTTTTCAAAATTTAAATACAATTTATTTTTTGAATTGGTTAATATAGGTTTAAACAAAACCTCGGTAGAATCTTTTTTGGTGATTTTTATTAAAGAAGCATCAAAATTTATAATTGGTGTATTTGTAGCAACAAAAAAGGTATCAATTAAATGAAGAATATTTCCTGTTGCACCTGGAGAAACTTTTAAAGTATCAATTTTAGAGCTTCTTAATTTTAAAGTAAAATTTTCGGAATACTCATTTTTTGAAACTTTAAAAGATATCGAATCGGCTTCAATTGTTGAATAAAAATAGTTAATAGTGTCTTTATTGGTTTCATAAATTAATTGCGATTTAAAATCAGGAGGAGTTTCCGATAACATTTCAATTACAATATTATCTGCATTTCCTTCGTAACCAAAAATAGCGTGTCCTTTAGCAGCTTCTTTTGGTTTAATTACTTTTAATTTTGGTACTTCTTTAAAAATAGTAAAGTCATAAGTTTTGTCTGTTGGAAGTGTAATAGTATCGCTTATAAACCCAATCTTATCAACTTCCGGATTGTAAATTTTATTGCTATTAGCGTCTTGCAAAGCAATTAACAAGTATTTTCCTTCGCGGATATTTGTTATTTCAAACATGGTAGAGTCTAAAGTGTTGGCAAGGTACCTTGGTTTTTTCTTATAAATAATAGAATCTTTAAAAGTATCATTATATTCATATAGCATTACATCTATATTAGAAATTGATTTTTTTTCTAAAGGATTGGTAACTTTTCCTGTTATTTTTAAAGAATCTATATAATTTCCTGTTGAAAAAACATATTTAAAATTCCCAAATTTATTTCCTTCATTATTATCTACTATACTATTACCAAAATTAAATGAGTAAGTAGTGTTTTTATCTAAAGTGTCTAAAATTTTTATAGTAATAAACTTGCTTGCTGTACCAGAAGGTGTAATTACCGGATCAAGTTTTAGTGGAGGTGATATTACCAAATTTTTTGTAACGTTGTTTATTTTAATGTACTCATCAAAAACAAGTTTAATTTTACTTTCTTTAAATTGTATGCTTTCCATAGCCGGAGATGCATAAATTAAAACTGGAGGGATGGAATCTTTTGGACCACCAGTTGGTGTTCCGCGTTTAGCACATCCAAAAAATGAAATATATACTATAAAAACTAGTAGGAGCTTTAAAAATAGAGCCTTCATGTATTTTTTTTAAGTGCAAAATAACAATTAATTTATTAAACAATCACAAATAATGGGCACTATTGCATTTTTTATAAGTTTATTTAGTGTATGCCATACATGCAATACTTATTTTAATATTTTTACATGTATTTAAAGCTAAATAACAGGCTTCAAGTGTGGCTCCAGTAGTTATAATATCGTCAATTAAAAGAATGTGTTTGTTAGCTAATTCGAATTCATTTTCAGTATAAAAGAGTTCTTCAACATTTCTCCATCTATCTAATCGTATTAATTTTGTTTGTGAATTTTTAGCAGTTTTCTTTTTAAGAATATGTTCATAAAAAGGTATATTTAATACAGTAGATAAGCTTTGTCCAAAGGTAGTAACTTGGTTATATCCTCGTTTTTTTTGTTTTTTTAAGTTTAAAGGAACTGGAATTATACAATCTATATCTTTAAACCTATTGCTAGCTAACATTTCTTCGGCTAACCAATTTCCTATAAAACTACCTACTTGCTGTTGCCCTTTGTATTTTAATTGATGTATGAGTTGCTGAATTTTTCCTTTTTTTAAAAAATAAAATAAAGCTGTTCCGGTTTGTATTGGAATTCTTCCGTAAAAAGTTTTTTCAACCAAATTAGGTGTTTCAGAACAAAAGTTTGTTAGAGGTAAATCATTCCTGCAAAAAACACAAATATCTTGTTCGTTTTTGGTTAGATAATTTTTACAGCACAAACAAATATCTGGGTAAAAAATATACAGAATATCTTTTAAAAAATTCATAGCTAGATTTTTCATAAAATTATTAAATCTTTAGGTAAAAACAAATTATGAATGATTTATATACTAGGTTAAAAAAAATGTTGTACATTTAATATGTCTTAATCAAAAGGTCTACCTCAAAATTTTTTTATGTTTATATACTTTAATAGAGTAGTTTTGCGTTATAGAAAAAATAAATTTTAAATAAAATGGAAGAATCTAAAAAATCGAATAGTAAGTTTTTAATAATTGCGTTAGCTGCGTTGTTAGTTGGTATATCAATTTATACTTTTTACAATAATAGCGAGCACAAAAAACTTACTGATGCTATAGAAGTGGAAAAGAATGAAATAGCTGTGAACTTAGATAGTATGATTGCCAAATACGAAACAGCAATTGCGAAGAATACATCTATGTCTAATGAGTTATCATTGGAAAGAGATAAAATAATTATGTTGAGAGATTCTGTGAAAAAAATGAAAGTGGTTAACTATGAAGTTTTAAGAAAATTAAGAAGTCAACTATTTAAATTAGAGGAAGCCAACAAAGATCTTTTTAAGAAAAACGAAAAATTAACTGGTGAAAACAGAAGATTATCGAGTAATTTAGATAGTGTAAATGTTGTAATTACAAAACAAATTGCAAGAAATGATACTTTAACAACTGTTAACAAAGGCTTGGCCGAAAAAGTAGTAATTGGTTCTATTTTAAAAGTAAATTCAGCTAAAATTTTAGCTATGAGAGAGCGTTCTGGAGGTAAATTAGTGGAAACATCTAGATCTAGAAATACAGATGCTTTTAGAATTAACTTTACAATTGCTAAAAATGAAATTTCAGACCAAGGTGAACGTAGCGTTTATATGCAAATAGTTGATTTAAAAGGTAATACAATTGCTAAAAAAGGGAAATTAACCTTGTTTGATAATACAACTATTGATTATAGCGATAAAACAACAATTAATTATGTAAACGAGCCAATTGATATTATTTCATTGGTTGAAGTAAATAGAGATAACATAGTTGATGGTGTTTATACAGTAAATATTTTTATTGAAAATAAATTTGCAGGAGCATCCCAAATCACTTTAAAGTAAAAAAGGTAACTCCGAATTAATATTGTTTAATGTTAAATGGTGGAAATAGTTTAGGCTATTTCCACTTTTTTATTTTTTTGTACTAAAACCTTTATTATTTTTGCACAATGGCAAATCAAGAAGATCAATTTAAAAAAGTAGTTTCACACGCAAAGGAATACGGTTTTGTATTTCAATCTAGTGAAATATACGATGGTTTAAGCGCAGTATACGACTATGCTCAAAACGGAGTAGAATTAAAGAAAAACATTAGAGATTACTGGTGGAAAGCAATGGTGCAAATGCACGAGAATATTGTAGGTTTAGATGCTGCAATTTTTATGCATCCAACCACCTGGAAAGCTTCAGGTCACGTAGATGCTTTTAATGATCCTTTAATAGATAATAAAGATTCTAAAAAAAGATATAGAGCCGATGTACTTATTGAAGATTACGTTGGTAAATTAGATGCTAAAATTGAAAAGGAAGTAGAAAAAGCTTCAAAACGTTTTGGAGGTGCTTTTGATAAAGAGCAATTTTTAGCAACTAATCCTAGAGTTATAGGTTATAAAGAACAAGGCGATGCAATTTTAAAGCGCATGGGTCAATCTTTAGAAAAAGAAGATTTGGTTGATGTAAAAGCGTTAATTGAAGAATTGGAAATTGCCTGTCCACTATCTGGTTCAAGAAATTGGACAGAAGTAAAGCAATTTAACCTAATGTTTGGTACCAAATTGGGCGCTTCTGCAGATACAGCAATGGATTTATACTTACGTCCTGAAACTGCACAAGGTATTTTTGTAAACTTTTTAAATGTACAGAAATCTGGAAGAATGAAAATTCCTTTTGGAATTGCACAAACAGGTAAAGCTTTTAGAAATGAAATTGTTGCGCGTCAGTTTATTTTCCGTATGCGTGAATTTGAACAAATGGAAATGCAATTTTTTGTACGTCCTGGCACT
>NZ_JBFHHX010000132.1:0-9001 GCF_041596795.1 Lutibacter sp. | reverse complement strand
TTTTACCAATGCAGCTGGCCTAAATCTATCGTACAAAAACTCTTCTTTTCTACTCCAAACCAATTGTATAGGTTTTCCACAAATTTTAGCAATTTTTGCAGCTTCAATAGCTTGTTGATTGTAAATTTTTCCTCCAAAACCACCACCTAAAAATATTTGTTTTACATGAACTTTTTCTAAAGGAATTTTTAGCTCATTAGCCAGTTGTTCTCTTAAACCAAATGGTGTTTGTGTAGAAGCCCAAATTATTAATTTATCCTCTTCAAAATAACAGGTTGCCGAATGTGTTTCCATTGGCGCATGTGCTTTATAACCATCGTAATATTCAGCTTCTATTACTTGAGACGATTCTTTTTTACCAACTTCTAAATTTCCCTTTTCTTCAAATATTTTACCATCTTTTATAGTATTTTTTATATAACTGAAAATACTATCAGTATCCGCTTTAGCATCAGGAACATCCCATTGTATTTTAACTTTTTTAGCTGCTTTATTTGCAATTTCAGGATCTGAATGAAGTACAGCTACCAAATCGCCCTCTTCAATAAATATAACACCTTCAAATAGATTTAATTCAGATGTATTAGTACTTACTTTTTTTGAACCAAAAACTTCGGGTCTAATAACATTTGCATATAGCATTCCGGGTAATTTTATATCGGCAGAATACAAAGCTTTTCCAGTAACTTTTGCAATAGCATCGGTACTTATTACTGGTTTTCCTATAATTTTAAAGTCCTCAGCTTTTTTTATTGATGGCTTATTTTTTAACGTTTCAACTATTTTTTTTCCTTTTGTTAAAGTTGCATAACTTACTGTATTTGTTTCATCATTAGCTATTGAAATTATGCCATTTGTAAGTACTAAATTTTCAATTGGTTCATTAAAATGTTCTGATGCCAATTTTAATAAAATTTCACGCGCTTCAGCTGCGGCTGCTCTTATTACAGGATCTGCAAAACGAGTTGTTAAAGAACCCCAAGTTCCGGCATCGTACGGACATAATTCTGTATCACCCATTATCATATCAACCATATTAATTGAAACCTCTAACTCTTCTGCTACTACTTGTGCCAATGAGGTAATTATGCCCTGTCCCATTTCAATTTTACCAGTATAACAATTTACTCTTCCATCTTCTTTTATGTGAATGTAGGCGTTAAAATCTAATTCTTTTTCACTTGCTGAATTTTGACTCCAACCTTGTAATAATGATAGTTCACTTAAAGAAAAAATAACTATAATTCCTTTACCTAAAGTTTTTAAAAACTTTCTTCTGTTGTATAAAACAGGTTCGTTTACATCACTAAAATATAACGCATCAATTTTATCAGGTTTCATATTTTTACTTTTTCGTTTAACTCTTTAGCTGCATTTAAAATAGCATCAATAATTCTGTTATACGAACCACATCTGCATAAATTTTCTTCCATACCAATTAAAACTTCCTCTCTTGTTGGTGTTGGATTTTTTAATAATAAACCATAGGCGTTTAATATCATTCCAGGTGTACAAAATCCGCATTGCAAAGCATCTAATTCAACAAAAGCCTTTTGAATTGGGTGTAGTTCTCCATTTTTTAATTGCAATCCTTCTATAGTTATAATTTCTTTATCAGCAACATCTTCTATTAAAATCATGCAGCTTCTAGTAGCTTCTTTATTTATTAAAACTGTACAAGCACCACATTCACCAATTCCGCATCCATATTTTGTTCCAGTTTTATCTAAATAAGTTCTTATTACAGTTAATAATGGTTCATCTCTAAAAACTTCAACAGCCACATTATCACCATTTAATTTAAATTTAATTGTCTGTTTCATTGTATTACTATTTTTAATCAACTTTAAATTTAATCATTTATAAGTTTACTTATTACTGGTATTTATAATTTATAATAATTCTGAATTGATATACTTATATATTTAATTTAAAGTGTAACTTTTAAAAGATTTGTACTACAAATAGTTATAATTTGTATCTTTAAAAGAATTATTAATCATAAAAAAAATTGACAAATGATTGGAACCTATATTTTTATTTTTATTGTTGTGGTACTTATAGTATCAGGACTTTTTACTGTTAAACAACAAACAAACGCTGTAATTGAACGATTTGGAAAATTTACAAGCATTAGAGGTGCTGGATTGCAACTTAAAATTCCGTTAATTGACAAAGTTGCAGGACGCGTTAGCTTAAGAATTCAACAATTAGATGTTATTGTTGAAACAAAAACAAAAGATGATGTATTTGTGCATTTAAAAATTTCTGTTCAGTTTTTAATTAGACCTGACCACGTGTACGATGCTTTTTACAAATTACAAAACCCTAATGAGCAAATTACAGCCTTTATATTTGACGTTGTACGTGCTGAAGTACCAAAAATGATATTAGATGATGTTTTTGAAAAGAAAGAAGAAATAGCATTAGCTATTCAGCGTGATTTAAAACAAGCAATGTTAGATTATGGGTACGATATTATTAAAGCCTTAGTTACAGATATTGATCCGGATGAAAAGGTGAAAATTGCCATGAACCGTATTAATGCTGCTGATAGAGAAAAAATTGCAGCTCAACACGAAGGTGATGCACAACGTATTTTAATTGTTGAACGTGCAAAAGCTGAAGCTGAAAGTAAACGTTTACAAGGTAAAGGTATTGCAGACCAACGTAGAGAAATTGCACGTGGTTTAGAAGAAAGTGTTGATGTATTAAACAGAGCAGGAATTAATAGCCAAGAAGCTTCTGCTTTAATTGTAATTACACAACATTACGATACTTTACAAAGTATTGGCTCTGACACTAAATCTAATTTAATTTTATTACCAAATAATCCAACTGCGGCAAGTAATATGCTAAATGATATGGTTACTAGTTTGGTAGCTGCAAATAAAATACAAGAATCGTCTCACGAAGATGAAAGCAAAAAACCTAAAAAATAATGATTATAACTACAACAAATACCATTGAAACGCATACCATAAAAGAATATTTAGGAATAGTAACTGGTGAAACCATTATTGGCGCTAATATTTTTAAAGATTTTTTTGCAGGAATAAGAGATATTGTTGGAGGGAGATCTAGTTCTTACGAAGGTGTGCTTAGAGAAGCAAAAGATACTGCTTTAAAAGAAATGCAAGAACAAGCTAATAGGCTTGGTGCTAATGCCGTTATTGGAGTAGATTTAGACTATGAAACTGTTGGTCCAAATGGAGGAATGTTAATGGTAACAGCTTCTGGTACAGCAGTTAAAATATAAATTTAACATATTTATCTATAAAAAAACCTGTGAAATTCACAGGTTTTTTTTATGTTTAATACTAGTAATAACTAGTTTTTATCTTCAATTTTTTTCTCTGAATCTTTTTCGTCTTCTTGAGAAGCTTTCTTAAATTCCTTAATTCCGCTTCCTAATCCCTTCATTAATTCTGGAATTTTTTTACCTCCAAATAATACTAAAATTAATACTACAATTAGTATTACTTGTGGAGCTCCTATTACTCCTAAAAATATAGTAAGTGTATTCATATTTTTAAATTTTAAAATACAAATATAGTGATTAATTCAAAACTAAAAGTAACTTTTATAAAACTGACATTTATTTATGTTTTATTTAAGAAAACAATTAATTCATATATTTAATAGTTCCTTTTACCAAAGTTTTAGACTTTAAAACCTCTGGTGAACCTTTGTATAAAATAGTTCCACCAAATTGGGCTTTAGCATCTAATATTTCAGATGCGCGCACTTCTGCAGTAGATCCAGCAGCTGAAACAACAGTTGTTTGTTTACTATTTAAATTAAATCCATAATAAATACCACCAGTATTTGCATCAACAGTTTGGTTATCAGAAGTTCCGTTTAAAGTAATAATTCCTCCAGAAACTGTTTTTACTACTAAATGTTTGGTAGTAACATCTAAATCAATTTTAGCACCTTCTTGAACTTTTACTTCTAAATGTTGCTGATTTAGTGTTTCATCTGAAATAATTTGAGCACCTTCATTTGCATCTAACGTAGCTATATTTTTAGTATAATAAAGTACAATAGCTATATTTTCACCTGTAAAACTTTCCGGAAATTTAAGTCTAACTTTTAAAACTCCATCAGAATTTTTTATAGAAACATCATCGGATTTTGATCCAGATATTTCAATTTTTGCGTCATTTGATTTTACCAATTTAACTGTTAATCCATTATAAACTTTTAACTCATTAAAATCTCCTAAATTGGTTGTAATTGGATTTTGAGCAAATAATGATCCGCTCAAAAAAAGTAATACAATTGCTAAATTTTTCATTTTATATTTATTTTAAAATACTAACTTTTTTAAATACAATAATTATGCCTTTACAGTTAATTATTTACTAATTTTTTCTAATAAGGTAAAATCTAAGTGTTTACGTTCTAAATCGGTATGTTTTACTTTTATTAAAACGTGATCACCTAATTGGTATAAATTTTTGGTTGATTGTCCAACAAGTGCATATTGTTTTTCATCATAAATGTAATAATCATCTTTTATTTCACGAATTCTTACCATTCCTTCACATTTATTCTCAATAATTTCAACATAAATTCCCCATTCTGTAACTCCTGAAATAACACCTTCAAAATGTTGATCTTTATGATCTTCCATATATTTCACCTGCATATATTTTATAGAATCTCGCTCTGCTTTTGAAGCCATGTATTCTTGTTCAGATGAGTGTTTACATTTTTCTTCATAAGCTTCGGCTTTTGGAGATTTTCCACCCTCTAAATAATGCTGTAAAAGTCTATGTGTCATAACATCAGGATAACGACGAATTGGCGATGTAAAATGACTGTAATAATCAAAAGCTAAACCATAATGACCAATATTTTCGGTAGTGTAAACTGCTTTACTCATAGATCTTACGGCTAAAGTTTCTATTAAATTAGCTTCACCTGTACCGTGAACATCTTGTAATAATTGATTTAATGATGATGAAGTTGTTTGTTTATTTTTAAGATCAATTTTATTTTTATAACCAAACTTACTTACAATAGTTTGCAGCGACATTAATTTATCTTCATCTGGTTCATCATGCACACGATAAATAAAGGTATTTTTACTAGGAACACCTTTTTTACTACCCACAAATTCCGCCACTTTACGGTTTGCTAATAACATAAATTCTTCAATTAGTTTATTAGCATCTTTAGATTCTTTAAAAAACACGCCAATTGGCTCTGCTTTTTCATTTAAATTAAATTTAACCTCTACCCTATCAAAAGTAATTGCACCTTGCTGTAAACGCTTTTTTCGAAGAATTTTAGCTAGTTTATCTAACTTTAAAATAGCTTCTACAATTTCTGGTTGAACAGTAAATGATTCACCAGTTATTGAAATTTCTTTTGAAATTGTACCGTTTAAAGTTGACTTATCGACTGCGCTCGAAGTGACAGGATTGTTTTCAATAATTTCTTGTGCTTCTTCGTATGCAAAACGTTTATCGGAATACGTTACTGTTCTACCAAACCATTGGTTAATAACATGTGCTTTTTCATTAATTTCAAACACTGCTGAAAAGGTTAATTTTTCTTCGTTTGGACGTAAAGAACAAACACCGTTTGATAAAACTTCTGGCAACATTGGCACTACTCTATCTACCAAATAAACCGATGTTGCTCTGCTATAAGCTTCATCATCTAACACCGTTTTTTCTTGTAAATAATGCGATACATCGGCAATATGAATTCCAATTTCATAATTACCATTTTCTAACACTTTGTAAGACAAGGCATCATCAAAATCTTTTGCATCTTTTGGATCAATGGTAAAGGTTAAATCTTTACGCATATCACGTCTTTTCTCTAAATCTTTTTCCGAAATTTCTAACGGAATTAAACCTGCCTCTGCTTCAACATTTTCTGGAAATTTATAAGGTAAACCGTATTCTAAAAGAATGGAATGTATTTCGGTTTCGTGATCTCCTGGCATTCCTAAAACTTCTAAAACTTCACCAAACGGATTTTTAGAATTGTCTGGCCAATCGGTCATTTTAACCAATACTTTTACACCATCTTCAGCATCTTTTAATTTGTTTTTTGGAACAAAAATATCTGAATACATTTTTGCATCATCAGGAACAACAAAACCAAAGTTTTTATTAAGTTGTAAAACACCTACAAACTCGGTTTTTGCACGTTTTATTATTTCTACAACATCACCTTCCTCCTTTTTACTATTTCTTCTATTGTATAAATATATTTTTACAGTATCCTTATCTAAACCTCTGTTTAAATTACGAGCAGGAATATAAATATCTTGTTCAAGTTCATCACAAATAAAATAGGCATTTCCGTTTGATGTTGCATCTAAAGTACCAATGTAATATTTATCCATTGGTAAAATTTTAAATTTACCTCTTTCACTTTCTTCAACTTTTTTCTGCCCTTTTAATTCTTCTAGTTTTTGAATAATTTGATTTCTACCAGGAGCATCAGTTATTTCTAATTTTGAAGATAATTGTTTGTAATTAAAACTATTAGAAGGAGATTGATTTAATATTTTTAATATTTTTCTTGTTAAATCTTTAATAACGTTTCCTTTCTTTTTATAAATATTTTTTCTTTTAGACATGAATTTCTTTTTAAGAATTATCAAAAGTACAAATAATTACACTTCAAGTAAGTTAATAATTAGTTATATAAATTAGTATTTGTACTTTGCATTAGCTTAGAATTATAAAAAATATGACTACTAATTGGTTTGTAATTGTAAATCCAACATCAGGTAATGGTGCTTCAAAAAAGAAATGGCCTTTAATAAAAGATGAACTTTTAAAACAACAGTTTAATTTTAATTTTATAATTACCAACCATAAAAATCACGCTATTGAAATTGTTCAAAATGCACTAAAACAAGGTTATAAAAATATTATTTGTGTTGGTGGAGATGGTACTTTACACACTATTGTGAATGGTATTTTAAGTTTAAAACCTACTAATTTATCTGAAATTAAGTTAGGAATTATTCCTATTGGAACTGGAAATGATTGGATTAAAACATATCATATTCCGTTAGATTACAAAAAAGCTATTTTAATTATTAAACAACAATATACTGTATATCAAGATATTGGAGAACTAAAATTTGAAACTAATAAACAACCTATTTACTTTAATAATTTAGCAGGAATTGGTTTTGATGGCTACGTTGTTAATAAAGTTCATAAATTTAAGAATTTAGGATTTTTAGCTTATTTAACTGGCGCATTAATAAGTATTAGTAGTTTTAAAAAACCAACATTAAAAATTGAGTTTAATACACTCACAATTCAACAAAAAACTTTAATGTTATTAATTGGAATTTGTAACTATTCTGGCGGAGGAATGCAATTAACAAAAACACCAAACCCTACAGATGGTTTATTTGATATTTCCTGTATTTACCGTGTTAATTTAATTACAATTATAAAAAATATTTCAAATTTATTTAATGGTAAAATTTGCAATCATAAACTGGTAAATACTTATAAAACTGCTAGTATAAAAGTAACTATTTTAAACAATTCTGAAGCATATATACAAGCTGATGGCGAACTAATAGCAACAGATAATTTTACAGCTACCATTCTTCCAAAAGCACTTCAATTTATAGTTGCATCATAAAAAGTTATATAAAATAGTAGCATTATTTTTTATTGTATTTTTAATAGGAATATATATGCATTAGAAATATATTTTTTTTCAGAAGATAAAATAGAAACAGTAACTCCATCAATAATAAATAAAGCATCTAAAATTATAGTTATTAACTTTATTAACATATAGTATTATAGTTATAAAAGATTTTAAAAATTTTAAAAAATATTTTTTGTTATTATTGCTTGTTAATATGTGGAATAAATTAGTGAAATTAAATTTTGATATATCAGTTATTACATGTTACTAACATCTTATAATTTTTTAAGTACTTAAAAATCAATAAAACTAAATAGGTTATTAACAACTGTTAAAATTTAGAAATTAACCAATATTTTGTATAAAAAATCATGTTTACAATGTTTATAAACGTGTTAATTTCTGTTCACAACTTTTTCTAAAATTCTAATAAAAAAATTTGGTCAATTCATGTCGGTTTTTGCATTAATCTATTTCTTTTAAATAACAAAAAAAAGTTTTCTTTTTTAAAGATAAACTTATTGACAATTTAACATTAAATTAATAGTATTGTAAATCAACTAATTATAAATTACTATTAACATTCCCTTTTTTTACTGTTAATAACCGTGAATTTGTATTTTTGCAGTAGAACTTATTAACAAAATAATATTATGACAATTGCAATTGGTAATGATCACGCTGGAACAGAGTACAAATTTGAAATAATTAAACATTTAGAAAACAAAGGTATAAAAGTTTTAAACTTTGGAACTAATACTAATGATAGTATGGATTATGCCGATGCTATTCATCCTGTGGCAACTGCAGTTGAAAACGGTGAAGCAACCTACGGAATTATAATTTGTGGAAGTGGTAACGGCGCTCAAATGACAGCTAATAAACACCAAGGTATTAGAGCTGGTTTATGTTGGAATAACGAATTAGTTGCATTAACCAGACAACATAACAATGCAAATGTATTAGCAATTCCTGCACGTTTTGTTTCACTTCAGCAAGCTTTAGGTTTTGTTGATATATTTTTAACTACTGATTTTGAAGGTGGTAGACATCAAAATAGAATAGATAAAATTCCAACAAAATGTTGTTAAATAAATAATTAACAATATAATAGTTATAAATATAATGAGCCACAACCATTCGCATCATCACTCAACATTATCTGGTAAAAATTTATTGTTATCAATAATTTTAAATACCGTAATTACTATTGCACAACTTATTGGTGGAATTATATCGGGTAGTTTAGCATTAATTTCAGATGCTGTTCACAATTTTTCCGATGTTATTTCATTAATAATTAGTTATATAGCTAACTTATTAACACGTAAAAAAAAGCAAACAACCAGAT
>NZ_JBFHHX010000131.1:0-9079 GCF_041596795.1 Lutibacter sp. | reverse complement strand
CACTATTCTTAACCTGTTCCTGAACTTATAACCAACTCCTTTAACCGTTAGCGGCTGCAAAGATACCACCCTTTTTTCCATTCTAACAAACTTTTTCTAAACTATTTTTTTAATAAATCTTATCTGAATTAGCAAGACTCTGTTTACAAGCTATTTAAAATATAAAAAAATATGAAATTGTATTTCAAAAAAAGGGTGATTGCTAAGATAAGATATCTTTTTGTATTATACAATAGCAATTTTAAAAAAAATTACTTCTTCTTTTTGACTATTGAAGAGACATCAATTTCCTTTTTTGTTAAATTAATATAGTCATAATTAAGTTTAGATGGCTGCTCTTTTAATGTACCAGCCAAAAAAGCCCTTTGCAAAATGTCTTCAATTAAATAATCTTCTGGTACTTTTGCTGGGTCATATTTATCTTTAAGTGATAATTTAAACATACTTGCAGTTGTATTATACCAAAAAGCCTTCCATCCGCTTCGTAAATCTTTAACAACATCAAAAGCAGTTTCTCCTGTTTGCCTATGAATTAGCTTAATTAATATTCTTCCTTCAGTTCTTGTAAGTTTCTTTAATTGATCTGTAAACTCACCTTCCATATATTTTTGTACTCGTATAGTATATTCTCTTTTTTTACTTCTAGATTTTATAGCTTCTCTTCTTTGATTTAATACGGTTAGCCTTTCTGATGCCAATTTTGCATAAGGATAAGCTCTTAAAACCTTTTTTCTAAACCAATAATAATACTTTTGATCATAGGCTGTTTTAAACTTTACCTTTTTCATTAGCATTATTTCATCTAACTCAATTAATAATGTATCACCTTCAAAAACAAAAAACTGCTCAGACAAAGGAATTGAATCTCCCTTTTGTTGTGCATTTAAATGTATACCTATAATAAGTATAACTAAAATAAGAATATGATGTAAGTGTTTTTTCATAAGTAATATATCCATCAAAAAGAGTTCCAAAATTACATAATTCAAATTGCTATTTAAAAAAATTATTCATCTAATTTAAAACGTAAAAGAAATTGTAAAATTTTATGGGTACACAACATTTTACTATCTTCGTCTCTTGATTAATATATTATATATGAGTAAGAAAATTTTAAATAAAAAGTC
This sequence comes from Lutibacter sp., assembly GCF_041596795.1. Taxonomy (GTDB): domain Bacteria; phylum Bacteroidota; class Bacteroidia; order Flavobacteriales; family Flavobacteriaceae; genus Lutibacter. The sequence continues at coordinate 7,952 of NZ_JBFHHX010000131.1, read as the reverse complement.
GATTGATTTTTTAGAAAAGTATTTAAACAACGCCTCTCCCACTGGCTATGAAAGTGAAGGTCAAAAAATATGGATGGAGTATTTAAAACCATATGTTGATACATTTATTACGGATAACTATGGAACTGCTGTTGGAGTTATTAATCCAGATGCTGAATTTAAGGTTGTAATTGAAGGTCATGCCGATGAAATTTCTTGGTATGTTAACTATATAACTCCAGAAGGATTAATTTATGTTATTAGAAATGGCGGTAGTGATCATCAAATTGCACCATCAAAAATTGTAAATATTCATACCAAAAAAGGTATTGTAAAAGGTGTTTTTGGCTGGCCTGCAATTCATACCCGAATTGGTGGAAAAGAAGAGGCTCCGTCTTTAGACAATATATTTATTGATGTAGGTTGTAAAAAGAAAGAAGAAGTTGAAGCTTTAGGTGTTCATGTAGGTTGTGTAATTACCTATCCTGATAAATTTTTTATTTTAAACAAAAATAATTTTGTTTGCCGAGCGCTTGATAATAGAATGGGTGGTTTTATGATTGCCGAAGTTGCCCGATTGTTAAAAGAAAATAAAAAGGAATTACCTTTTGGATTGTACATTACCAATTCGGTTCAAGAAGAAATTGGTTTAAGAGGTGCAGAAATGATTACCCAAACTATAAAACCAAATGTTGCTATAGTTACGGATGTTTGCCATGATACCACAACACCAATGATTGAAAAAAAGAAAGAAGGCGAAACAATTTCTGGTAATGGTCCTGTAATAAGTTATGCTCCTGCTGTTCAAAATAATTTAAGAGAATTAATTATTGAAACTGCTGAAGCAAATAAAATTCCTTTTCAACGTATGGCTTCTTCCAGATCAACAGGAACAGATACCGATGCTTTTGCGTACAGTAACGGAGGTGTTCCGTCTGCATTAATAAGTTTGGCATTACGTTATATGCATACAACAGTAGAAATGGTGCATAAAGACGATGTTGAAAACGTAATTAGGTTAATTTATGAAACTTTATTAAAAATTAACCCAAAAGAAGGATTTAGCTATTTTAAATAATTTAGAAAGACAGCTTAGGCTGTCTTTTATTTTTTGAGGTATGGATGAATACATAGACATATTAAATGATAACGATGAAGTTTCGGGAAAAACTTGCTTAAAATCAGAAGCGCATAAATTAGGATTATTTCATGCAAGCGTTCATATTTGGATTATTGATTATAACAATAACGTATTAATTCAAAAAAGAGCTGCAGATAAAGATGTATTTCCAAATTTATGGGATGTTTCTGTTGCTGGTCATATTTCAGCCGGAGAAAATCAACTAGTTTCAGCTATAAGAGAAATTGAAGAAGAAATTGGATTATCTGTTTTAAAAGAACACCTTTATTATATAGGTACATTTAAAAAGAAAATAGTTCATAAAATAAATTTAATTGACAACGAATTACACCATATATATATATGTAGAATAAATTTTGATTTTAATTCACTAAAAATCCAAGTTGAAGAAGTGTCAGAAATAAAAACAATGAAACTAAAAAAGTTAATTGAAGAAGTTTCAAAAGAAAAAAATAAATTTGTACCTCATGGAAATGACTACTACTCATTTGTATTTAATGAGCTAAAAAAGATTTAAATAACTATATGAAGAATACAATTGCTGAACGCATATTCGATTTTTTAAAAGATTATCCGCCTTTTAATTTAATATCAAAAGAAACTTTATTGGATGTTTCTAAAAGTGTAGAGATACAATACTTTGAAAAAGATCAGATTATTTTTAATCAAAACGACACGCCACATGAACATTTCTACATTATATATGAAGGCGCTGTTAGATTATACCGTTTTGTAGATAACCAAAAACATAATTTAGATATTTGCGATGAAGGTGATTTATTTGGCTTGCGTCCTTTAATAATGCAAGAAAATTATTTAATGGGTGCTGCTGCCAATGAAGAAACTATATTATACGGTGTTCCTATTCAATTATTTAATAGTATTATTTTAAATTATCCAAAAGTTAGCCAGTTTTTAATAGCCAGTTTTGCTACAAATACACGAGATCCATTTTCAGAAAAACACAAAGGAAAATTATTTGCCAATATTACTTCTATTAACAAAGTTGAGAATAGTTTTACCGAAACGCAATCGGCTAAATACAGCAAAAACCCAATTACTTGTTCTTTAAATACCACTATTAAAGAAGCTTGTATGATTATGACTTCGAAAATTATAAATTCTATAATTGTTGCTGAAAACCATATACCTATTGGTATTATAACCGATAAAGATATTAGAACAAAAATTGGAACCGGTCTTTTTACCATTTATGATGATGTAAGCAAGATAATGACAAGTCCTGTTGTTACTTTTCCTGAAAATTTAACAGTTGCAGAGGCACAAATTGCTTTGCTAAAACATAAAGTATCTCATATATGTATTACTAAAGATGGAACTGATCAATCAGAATTAGTTGGTATTTTAGCCGAACATGATTTAAATATTTCTCAAACCAATAATCCAATGTTTTTGGTTCGTGAAATTAAATCTGCTCAAGATGCCGAAACACTTAAATACATACGATCTAAAGCATCTGAACTTACAAAAGGTTATTTAGAACAAGAAATTCCAATTTATTTTATTACTAAAGTAATTACGGAAATTAATATAGCAATTACAAAAAGAATTATTCGTCTTGCCGTAAAAGAACTTGGTCAAGATCCGCCAGTTAAATATGCCTGGTTAGCAATGGGAAGCCAAGGAAGAAGTGAGCAATTATTAATGACGGATCAAGATAACGCATTGGTTTTTGAAAATGTTAATGATGAAGATTATGAAAATGTAAAAGCTTATTTTACAAAATTTGCAACTTTAATAACTCAAAAACTAAATATTGTTGGCTTTGAATATTGTCCTGCAAACATTATGGCAAGCAATCCAAAGTGGTGTTTATCGTTAAAAGAATGGAAAGCACAATTTAAAGATTGGGTAAAATTTCCAACATCAGATAAAATTTTATTGAGCATTATCTTTTTTGATTTTGAATATATTTTTGGAGACAAGGAATTGTACAACCAAATGTCTGAAAGCGTATTTAGATATATCTCTAAAAAACAAACATTTTTAGGTTTTTTAAGCAAAGCTACATTAGATAATCCTCCTCCGCTTGGCTTTTTTAAACAGTTTTTAGTTGAACAAGATGGCGAAAATAAAGACCATTTTGATATTAAAAGTAGAGCAATTAGGCCGTTAGTAGATGCTGCCAGAATATTTTCGTTACATCATGGCATTACAGTTAACAATACCATTGCGCGTTACGAAAAACTGATGGAAATTGAATCTCAAAATAAAGATTTATTTGAATCATGCGCCAACGCTTTTAAAATTTTATTACAATTTAGAACCTCGCAAGGTTTAGCAAATAACGATAGTGGAAAATTTGTTGATATTAATAATTTAAGTAAATCTGACCGTTTGAAATTAAAGAGTTGTTTTAAACCTATTAAAAACATTCAAGATTCATTAAAATTACGTTTTAACGTTTCTCAAATTCCATAATTATGTTCAATATTTTTAAGAAAAAACAATATCCTATTTATTGGAAAAAACATATTGATGCTGTAAAAAATAGTAGAAACTATTCTTCTTATGAAAACATTAGATTTGTTTGTTTAGACACTGAAACTACTGGTTTTGATTACGATAATGATCGAATTTTATGTATTGGTGCTGTGGCCATTAAAAACAACAAAATTTTAGTTTCAGATTCTTTTGAAGTGTACATACAACAAGAAGTATTTAATAAAGAAACTGTAAAAATTCACGGAATTAGAAGAAACGGAACTGAAAAAAAAGTGAGTGAAGAAGAAGCACTTATTCAGTTTTTAGAATATTTAGATGATGCTGTAATTATTGCACACCATACTAAATTTGATTTGACAATGATTAATGAAGCCTTAAAAAGATTAAAAATTGGACCTATAAAATCCAGACAATTAGACACTAATTTTATTCATAAAAAAATTGCTCCTGGAAATTTATTTCACAAACATTTTAGTCTTGATGAATTGTGTGAAATTTACAATATTAAAATGCACGATAGGCACACTGCTTTAGGAGATGCTTTATTAACCGCATATGTTTTTTTAAAGTTGACTTATAAATACAAAAAAAACAACATTTTAAATTTAACAGATCTTATAAATACTAACTATTATTTAAATAGATAGTTAAAAAAACAACATTAGACCAAATAATGTGATGAAAATAAAAAAGAGTTGCCGTCGCAACTCTTTTTATTTAGAAAAATAATTCAACCCCTTGAATTATTTTTCTGTCTTCTCTTTTTCAAATGTTTTTTATAAATTTTTATTTTATAGGATATAAACACAATCAAGATTATGGTTATCTCAACTAATTTTCTTTAAATCATCTTTAGAATACTTAGCTAAAGCAGAGCTAAGTGAAACCACTGCTGCCAAAATAACTGCTGCATCATCACTTAAACCTATGATTGGTATTATATCTGGAATAGCATCAATAGGCGAAATTGTATATAACAGAGCTCCAATTGCTATTGCTTTACTTCCCCAGGCTGCATTTGGATCTTTTATAAGTTCCCATAATTGCATTACCTTTTCCCAAACTTCTTTCAACTCACCCTTATTCATTCCTTCAATCTTTGAATTTATCTTTTTTATATCCTCTTCTTTTGCACTGCTTTTGTAAGAATTAAATTTATTCTCTGCTTTTTTACTTAATTTTTTTTCAATTGTTTTTCTTTATTTAAAATTATCTTCTATTCTATTTTAATATTTAATATTTCATTTCTCATACCCTCTCATACTCAAAATATCCAGGACTTAAATACCCTTCTTTTTTAAAATCGATACCGTGAACTCGCATAAATGCTTTGTGTATTTTTTCTACCTCATCAAAGGGGTTTGCAAACATGGTGGTTACTTGTACTGATAATCCTTTATCAACATACTCACCATTTACATTAATAGTTTGCTTGGTTTTAATTTCAAATGTTGCCATATACTGTTTTAAAATATAGAAACAAACGTACCTACCTCAAACGGACAAACAAAGTCCGTTTGGGTATTTATAATTAATTTAAATAAATATTTATTGGTAGTATTTTACTATAGAATTTAAATGCGCTTTGAAGTAATTTACAACAGATTTTGGAGCAACAATCTTTACCCATTGATTGTATTTAAGTATCTCCATAACAAACTCATAATTAGGCTTTAACGTAACTTCAATTTCTCCCCACATATCAGGGTTTTCGTAATTAAGCTCCTTAGAGTCCATTTCTTTTGCCTCAGCAATTACAATTTGACTTGTATGAATTGGTTTTGCTAACAAATGTTTTAAATGATGGTTAGCTACTTTTATAGTTATTTTTTCTGGTTTTAAATCTTCACTTAAAATACCAATTGAATTTTTAAAATAATCTTCCTCTTTAAATTTAATAGGATGTTCAACTTTTTTATTAAAAATTCGAATTTCATCTAAACGTTTGTCTAAACAAAAGGTTTTTATCTCTTTATCTTTAATATCATAAGCTATTAAATACCATGCTTTATTCTTTTCTTTAATATGTAATGGTTGAAATTGTTTTTTATCAATTCTTTCAAATTTATTATCATCATACCAACCTTTATAAGATATATATATTAAAAATTTATTTTCAATAGCATTTATTAAACTCAATAAATCTATTTGCGTATTTAAGGTTGCTTTTTCTAAACTAATAAAAACATTGCTTTCCGCTGCCTTTGTGCTAATTAACAAGTGTTCAATTCTGTAAAACACATTTTCCATTTTTTGCGAAAGCTTTCCTCCTTTTATATAGTATCCGTAATTTCTTTTCAACTTAATTTCAACGCCAAAAAACTCTTTTATATATACTAAATCTCTCCGTAATGTCTTTTCACTATTAAATTTTAATTTATCAAGAAACGTATTTTCTTTAAAATCCTCATACTTTTCGTCTAAAGCTTTCTGAAGTTCTTTATACGACACAAATTCATCCGTATGTATGCCAAAATACTTTGGGTTTGAAACAATTTTAAGAATATAATATCGTCTAAAAAATTCAGCAGTCACTTAATTAATTTTAATAACAAAGATTACGAAAAATCTTTAATAGTTTTATCTTTGAAGCAAAAAATATGGGTCAACTTTTTAGCAAACAAGATTTTTTAAATACCAAATGGTTTATTGCTGAAAAGCTTACTAGTTTATTGGTTGCAATTATTATTGTTCCAAAAATTTTTACCTCACTTGGTGTATTAAATATTGGAAAATTAAAGTTTGCAGAAACATTTATAAGCTTTTTTACTCCACTTATGTTTTTAGGGCTTTCTGCAATATGCATTCGTGAACTAGTTTTTTACCCAAAACGAACAAAATTAATAGTAGCAACAGCGCTATTTTTAAGAATTGCTAGTTGGCTTTTAGCTTTATTTATCATATTAATTTATACTTATTTTTTTATAGATAATAATTTATTTACGTTATATCTTTTAATCTGTTTTAGCTATTTGGTACGCGTTTTTGATGTTTTTGAATATTATTTTCACGCAATAAAGCAAACAAAATTTGTATTTATAAGTAAAACTTTAAGTTTAGTAATTGTACTACTACTCCAATATTATGGAGTTAAAAATCAATTTGGAATTGAATATTTTGCTTCACTTATAATTTTAGATTTTTTAATTCAAAACATTGTTTACTTAGCAATTGTAAAAGCTAAGAATATTTTTAATTTTAAAGATCTTGTACTTTCAAAATCAATGGCAGTTTATTTATTAAAAAATTCCTTCCCATTAATGCTTTCAAACTTTATAATTCTAATATATATTGTTACTGATGATTTTATCTTAAAATATTATCATGGTGACGAATCGTATGGATTTTATTCAACCATTTATTATTTAATAATAACGCTAACTTGGAGTATTGGTTTTTCTTTAATTAACGCCTTATTTCCTTCATTAGCAGAATCTTACACAACCAGTATTAGAGAGTATTATCAAAAAATTAGTTTGCTAACAATTTATATGTTGGCGATAGGCATTTTTATTGTTGCTTTTTATCACATATTTAGTTTTACAATTTTAATTGAGTTTTTTGATGAAAGTTTTTTTAAAATTAATAACTCATTAAAACTTTTCAGTTGGGCTCCGTTATTTATTTTTATAGGAATGATTTTTGAAAAACACCTAATTTTAACAAATCATATTGAAAAAAACGTATATAGATTTACTATTGGATGCATTTGTAATTTATTGCTATCAATAATTTTAATTCCTAAATATGAAATTTCTGGTGCAGTTATAGCGGTATTAATCAGCCATTTTGTTGTAAATATTGGCTATATTTTAATGGATACTAAAAGTAGAAAACAATTAAAGTTTTTGTTTTTGAAATAATATTTAAATATTTTTTATAGTAAATAAGAACTTCAAAATTAATGGTGAATTCTTTTTTTAGACATACATCTTATCTATAATTTTGGAAATATTACTTAGAAAATTTACACAAAAAACTAAATGTATTAAAAAAACCCGATTTGTAGTTTTTGATACCGAAACCATAAAGGATTGATAAAAAAACGCTCTCAAAATTTGAGAGCGTTTTTATTATAACTTAAAAACTATTTTACTAATGATCCTTCTTTAATTGCTTCTACAACTTCCGGATTTAATAATGTTGAAATATCACCTAAATTAGACGTTTCATTTTCAGCAATTTTATGTAGAATTCTACGCATAATTTTTCCTGAACGTGTTTTTGGTAAACCTGGTACAAACTGAACTTTATCCAACTTTGCAATTGGACCAATTGTTCTTCCAATTAATTCATTAATTTCATTTCGTAAATAATCTTCATTTTCAGGTTTTTCATATACAATTACATAAGCATATAAAGCATT
>NZ_JBFHHX010000130.1:0-9113 GCF_041596795.1 Lutibacter sp. | reverse complement strand
GTTTGTTGAACCTTTAATCACAAAATCAAAAGACGATACTACTCATAATCGTAGAATTGTGTTTAGTTATTTACGTAACAAATATGCAATTAGCGAATTGTTTAATGAAGTATCTGTAAAAGTTGCTGATAGACCAGGAGGTTATGTACGTATTATTAAATTAGGAAATCGTCAAGGAGATAATGCTCCAATGGCAATGATTGAACTAGTTGATTACAATACAACTTATAATCCAAACGGTGCTAAGAAAAAGAAAACTACACGTAGAGGTAAGTCTAAAAAGGCTGACAGTGCAGTTGAAACTGTTGAGGCAGTTGAAGAAACTAAGAGCGATAACTAAATGATAAGTTATTAACAATATAAAAGGATAAACTATTTACAGTTTATCCTTTTTTTTTATCTTTGAACGCAATACAAACTTTATATACTAATTAATGAAATATACACAACGCAAAAAAGCAATTTTACTTTTAGAAGATGGGACGATTTTTGAAGGAAAATCAATAGGAAAAGATGGAACGGCATTTGGTGAAATATGTTACAATACAGGTATGACAGGTTATCAGGAAATTTTTACTGACCCTTCATATTTTGGGCAATTAATGTTAACTACAAATGCGCATATTGGTAATTATGGAATTAATAATGATGAAGTTGAGTCAGATTCCATGAAAATCTCTGGGCTTGTTTGTAAAAATTTTAGTTTTAACAATTCAAGAATAGATTCAGATGGGACTCTTGAAGAATATTTTGAAAAAGAAAATTTGTTAGCAATTTCAGATATTGATACAAGAGCAGTTGTTCGTTATATTAGAGACAAAGGTGCTATGAATGCTATAATTTCAACTAATTTAGATGTTGAAGTTTTAAAAGAAACCTTAAAATCTGTTCCTAATATGGATGGTTTAGAATTGGCATCTAAAGTATCTACAAAAGAACCTTATTTTTATGGAAACGAAAACGCTACCTATAAAATTTCGGCATTAGATATTGGAATTAAAAAGAATATACTTAGAAATTTAGCTAGTAGAGATTGTTATATAAAAGTATTCCCTTTTAATGCTACTTTTGAAGAGATGAATGCTTTTAATCCAGATGGTTTCTTTTTATCTAATGGTCCTGGAGATCCAACCCCGTTAAAAGAGGCTCAACAGGTAGCCAAAGAAATTATTAAAAGAGATTTACCCTTATTTGGTATTTGTTTAGGACATCAGATAATAGCTTTGGCAAATGGAATTTCAACCTATAAAATGCATAATGGGCATAGAGGAATTAATCATCCTGTTAAAAATTTAATTACTGGAAAAGGAGAAGTAACTTCTCAAAACCATGGGTTTGTAGTAAATAGAGAAGAATTAGAAAAAAATGATGAATTTGAGTTAACACATATTCATTTAAATGATAATACGGTAGCTGGAATGCGTATGAAAAATAAGAATTGTTTTTCTGTTCAATACCATCCAGAAGCAAGTCCGGGACCACATGATTCGGCGTATCTTTTCGACCAATTTATTGAAAATATTAAAAATTCTAAATAATTAAAATTAAAGCTATTAACCCCAAAGTTAATAGCTTTTTTTTCACCAAATTAATCCGAGAAAACGTTATAGTATAAAAGGTAAAAATTAGCAGTTGAAATCACGTTAAATTTTGTAAATTTGGACTTGAAAATTAATTAATAAAAATATAAAAAAATGAGTATAATTTTAAGTGTGCATGCACGTCAAATATTTGATTCAAGAGGAAATCCAACTGTAGAAGTTGATGTAATTACAGAAAATGGTGTTTTAGGTAGAGCAGCAGTTCCATCTGGAGCTTCTACAGGAGAACATGAAGCTATGGAATTACGTGATGGTGGAAAAGATTATATGGGAAAAGGAGTTTTAAAAGCAGTAAAAAATGTAAATGAAATTATTGCAGAAGAACTTTTAGGTACTTCAGTTTTTGAGCAAAACTATATTGATCAAGTAATGATCGAATTAGACGGAACAAAAAATAAATCTAAATTAGGTGCAAATGCTATTTTAGGTGTTTCTTTAGCTGTTGCAAAAGCAGCTGCTAATGAATTAGAAATGCCATTATATCGTTATGTTGGTGGTGTAAGTGGTAACACACTTCCAGTTCCAATGATGAACATTATTAACGGAGGTTCTCACTCTGATGCTCCTATTGCATTTCAAGAGTTTATGATTATGCCAGTAATGGCAAAAAACTTCACTGAAGCCTTAAAAATGGGTAGTGAAATTTTCCATAATTTAAAAAAATTAATTCACGATAGAGGTTTAAGTACAGCAGTTGGTGACGAAGGAGGATTTGCTCCAACTTTTGATGGTACTGAAGATGCAATTGAAACTGTATTAAAAGCTATTGAAAACGCAGGTTACAAACCAGGAGAGCAAGTGAAATTAGCTTTAGATTGTGCAGCAGCAGAATTCTATGTTGATGGTAAATATGATTATACTAAATTTGAAGGAGATAAAGGTGTAATTAGAACTTCAGAAGAACAAGCTGATTATTTAGCTGAATTATCTGCTAAATATCCAATTATTTCTATTGAAGATGGAATGGATGAAAATGACTGGGAAGGATGGAAATATTTAACTGAAAAAATTGGAGATAAAGTTCAATTAGTTGGTGATGATTTATTTGTTACTAACGTAGAGCGTTTATCTCGTGGTATTGAGAATAATATAGCAAACTCTATTTTAATTAAAGTAAACCAAATTGGAACTTTAACTGAAACAATTGCAGCTGTTAATATGGCTCATAATGCTGGTTATACTTCAGTTATGTCGCACCGTTCAGGAGAAACAGAAGATAACACAATTGCTGATTTAGCAGTTGCATTAAACTGTGGTCAAATTAAAACAGGATCAGCATCTCGTTCTGATAGAATGGCAAAATACAACCAATTATTAAGAATTGAAGAAGAGTTAGGAAGCGTTGCTTACTACCCACAAGCAAAAGCCTTTAAGGTTCTTTAATTAAAAATAAATATTTATTAAAAAAGCCGAGTTTTTACTCGGCTTTTTTGCATTTGTAACAATATATACATTATTAATAAAACATGTGTAAAAAATCTTTTAGAATAGTAGGAAATTGATTAAATTCGCTTTAACTAGATAAAAAAACCAAAAATTAAATTTTATAAATATAAACTATGCCAAATATTGCGATATTAGAAATAGATGGGAAGAAATATGAATTTCCAATTTTAAAAGGCTCTGAAAATGAATTATCAATTGATATTAGTACTTTAAGATCTGTTACTGGCGGAATAACAACCCTAGATCCTGGATTTAAAAACACAAGTTCTTGTGAAAGTGCTATTACTTTTTTAGATGGTGAAAAAGGAATCTTACGCTATAGAGGTTATTCTATTGAAGAATTAGCTGAAAAGTCTGACTTTTTAGAAGTTTGTTATTTATTAATTTTTGGTGAATTACCTACAAAAGAACAACGCTTAGAATTTAAGAATGAAATTAAGAAGAACACTTTAGTTGATGAAGATATTAAGAAAATTTTAGATGGTTTTCCTAAATCTGCGCATCCAATGGGAGTGCTTTCTGCATTAACAAGCGCACTAACAGCTTTTAATCCTAAAAGTGTAAATGTAGATTCTGAAAGGGATATGTATAAAGCGGTTTGTAAAATATTAGGAAAGTTTCCTGTACTAGTAGCTTGGACTTATAAAAAGGAGGAAGGTTTGCCATTAGCCTACGGAGATAATTCGTTAGGATATGTGGAAAACTTTATAAAAATGATGTTTGAAAAGCCAAATGAAAAATTTGTTTTAAATCCGGTAGTGGTAAATGCATTAGATAAATTATTAATTTTACACGCCGATCACGAACAAAACTGTTCAACATCCACTGTAAGAGTTGTAGGTTCGTCTCAAACCGGATTGTTTGCATCACTTTCAGCAGGTATATCTGCGTTATGGGGACCACTTCACGGAGGTGCAAATCAAGCTGTAATTGAAATGCTTGAAAAAATTAAAGAAGATGGTGGAGACTATCAAAAATATATAAAGAAAGCAAAAGATAAGGATGATCCGTTTCGTTTAATGGGATTTGGTCACCGTGTTTATAAAAACTTCGATCCTAGAGCAAAAATTATTAGAGAAGCAGCAGAAGAAGTACTTAATGATTTAGGTGTGGATGATCCAGTATTAGATGTTGCAAGAGGTTTAGCAAAAGTAGCTTTAGAAGATGAATACTTTAAATCTAGAAACCTATATCCAAATGTTGATTTTTATTCTGGGATTATTTACAGAGCTTTAGGAATACCTGTTCAAATGTTTACTGTAATGTTTGCATTAGGACGTTTACCAGGTTGGATTGCCCAATGGAAGGAAATGCGTTTAAGAAAAGAACCAATAAGTAGACCTAGACAACTTTATATAGGAGCTCCATTAAGATCTTATATAGAAAAAGATAAAAGATAAAAAAAGTTAGTTTTTAAAATATTGATAAAACCTCTTATTAATTTAAGGGGTTTTATTATTTTTACGGCTAAATATTAGTAATATGATAAATTTAAATGTTCAAAATGAAACTTCTCGGTTAAGAGCAGTTGTTTTAGGAACTGCAAAAAGCAATGGGCCAATTCCTTTGGAAAAAGAAGCGTATGATCCTAAATCTTTAGAACATATTAAAGCAGGGACATATCCATTAGAAAAAGACATGATTGTGGAAATGGAAGCCCTAAATGATGTATTAAAAAAATACGATGTTAAAGTTTATCGCCCAAATGTAATTGAAAATTATAATCAAATATTTTCAAGAGATATTGCATTTGTAATTGAAGATAAATTATTTAAATCTAATATTTTACCAGATAGAGAAAAAGAAATTGAAGCAATACAATATGTATTGGATCAAATAGATGAGAACAAAATAATAAAAACATCTGATGATATTCATTTTGAAGGTGGTGATGTAATGCTTTGGAATAACCATATTTTTATTGGCACTTATAAAGGTGATGATTATGAAAAGCAAATTACAGCCCGTACAAATATGAAAGGTGTAAATTTTATAAAAAAAATGTTTCCTAATAAAATTGTAAAAGAATTTGATCTGATAAAATCAAATACAAATGCTAGAGAAAATGCACTACATTTAGATTGTTGTTTTCAGCCTGTAGGAACAAATAAAGCAATTATTCATAAAGAAGGATTTAAGGATGTTAACGATTATAATTATTTAGTAAATTTATTTGGGTTAGAGAATTTATTTCATATTACTAAAGATGAAATGTACCAAATGTTTTCAAATGTATTTTCAATTTCTCCTGAAGTTGTAATTTCAGAAAGAAGTTTTACACGTTTAAATAATTGGTTAAGAGCTCAAGGATTTATTGTAGAAGAAATTCCTTATGCTGAAATTAGTAAACAAGAAGGCCTTTTAAGATGTTCTACAATGCCATTAATAAGAGATTAAAAAATGAAACAAATAACAAATACAATTTTAATGGTTCGTCCAGTTTCGTTCAGAATGAATGAGCAAACTGCTGTTAATAATTATTATCAAAAAGTAATTAACTCTTTAACACCAGAAACGGTGCAGTTTAAAGCTGTTCAGGAATTTGATGCTTTTGTAGAAAAGCTAAAACATGTTGGCGTTAATGTAATTGTTATTAACGATATAAAAAGCACAGATACTCCAGATTCAATTTTTCCTAATAATTGGGTTTCATTTCACGAAAGTGGAGATGTAGCTATCTATCCAATGTTTGCGGAAAATAGAAGGTTAGAGCGCAGAGAAGATGTTTTAGATATTCTTGAAGAGAACGGGTTTTTAATAACTAATGTGGTTGATTACACATCTGCCGAGGATGAACAAATTTATTTGGAAGGAACAGGAAGTTTATTGTTAGACAGAGAAAATTCAAAAGCCTATTGTGCACTTTCTCCAAGAGCCGATGAAGATTTATTTATTGAATTTTGTGAGGATTTTGAATATACTCCAGTGCCATTTGTGGCTAATCAAACGGTAAACGGTAAAAGACTACCAATTTATCATACCAACGTAATGATGTGTTTGGCTGAAAACTTTTCTGTAATTTGCTTAGATAGTATTGATGATAAGCAGGATAAGAAAAATGTTTTGAAGCATTTAAAAGAAGATAAAAAGGAGGTTATTACAATTTCTGAGAGTCAGGTAAATAGTTTTGCAGGTAATATGTTGCAGGTTTTAGGAGCCAATAATGAAAAGTATTTAGTTATGTCATCTTCAGCTTATGCTTGTTTAACAAAAGATCAAATAAACCGAATTGAAAAGCATTGTAAAATTTTGTATAGTTCATTGGATACTATTGAAGCTTGTGGTGGTGGAAGCGCACGTTGTATGATGGCTGAAGTTTTTTTACCAAAAATGGTATAATATAATTTGTAATTTGTAATTTTAAAAATGCTCTCGAAAAAAACCAAATATGGTTTAAAAGCGCTAAGTTATTTAGCAAAACAAAAACCGCATGAACCTGTTTTAATATCTGAAATTTCAGATGCTGAAAATATTTCAAAAAAGTTTTTAGAAAGTATATTGCTTGTTCTAAAAAAGAATGGAATTTTATCTTCTAAAAAGGGTAAAGGCGGAGGCTATTATTTAGTGAAAACACCCAAAGAGATTAAAATTTCTACAATAATTAGAATTTTAGAAGGACCAATAGCTATGTTGCCTTGTGTTAGCTTAAACTATTACAAAAAATGTGATGACTGTAAAAGTGAAGAACTTTGTAGTTTAAATAGACTAATGGCTGAAGTTAGAGATAATACCTTGAAAATTTTAGAAAATAAAACGTTGGAAGATTTTCATTGTGGTACTTAAAATAAAAAAGGGCTTTCATTAGAAAGCCCTTTTTGGTTTATGCTTTTACAAAAATTGGTATTTCAATTTTAAATAAATCTTGACGTAATCTTTCCAATTCAGTAATTAATTGTTCTTTATTATTTTCAAAAGCTTCTTTGGTTGTAGAAAAAAGATTGTGATAATAATTTATACCATCATTTAAATTATTTTGGAAGTTATTTAAATATTTTTCTTGTTTAGCATTAAAAGATTCTTTAACCTCTTCAACTCTTTCTGAAAAATACGCTACGTACATTGCTAATTCTTTAATAAACATATGTGGCCTGTTTTGGTAAGAAATAACATTTGTTTTACCATAAATATGACTTACCATTTCTTTTAAAGATATTTCTTTAGTAAAATACGCCATGTTTGGACCAGGGCAAATTGCAATACCTTCATCTGAACCTTTTTTATCAATAGAATAATTTAAAAAAGCAGCATTTGCTAATCCCTCACACAAACAGGTTTTATCAGTTATTTTTTCTAACCTTTTAGAATAATCTTCAGAATTTAAATTTTCTTCTTTTAATTCTTGAATTTTTTTGGTTTGATATTGTTTTGAAGCGGTACAAATTGCAATATCAGTGTATTCTGTATTAGAAGTTAAAAACTTTTTAGGGCAAGAACTTCCTGGTTCATTAGCATTAATACGTTGATTTTTAATAATTTCATTAGTACTTCCTAATAAACTATTAAATGGAACTCCTAAAGGTGAAACATTACTTAAATACAAGTCTTTTTCATCTGCTTTTGCTAAAGTTTCTCTAGTTTTAACATCAACAGTTGTTGCTTCTGGAACTAAAAGAAATGGAGAACCCCAACCTACAGAATCAATATTGTAATTATCTAATAAAAATTCATGTTCTTCATGAGTTCCTACACCACCTTGAACAGTAATTCCTAAATTTAAAGGTTTGTTTGGTATGGTTTTATCTTTACTTTTTAAAGCATCAATTAAAATGGCATGAACTTCATCAATTAAGTTTTCCTTATTATTTTTGAATTCTTCTAAAATAGGTCCCATTAAATATCCATCAGATGCAAATGCGTGTCCACCGCAGTTTAATCCAGATTCAATTCTGTATTCTGAAACCCATAAACCTTTTTTAGCTAAAAATTTACCTTGTATTATGGCAGATCTGTAATCGCTTACCTTTAAAATTATTTTTTTCTTTAAATAACCTTCTTCATTTGGAAAAAAGTCGTTAAAGTTTTCAAAATAAGCGTATAATCTTGGATTCATCCCTGCAGAAAGTACTACAGATGAATCTAAATTACTATTGGCAAAACCTCTTAAAGCTGCGTGTGCATCGTTAAATTCACTTGGTAAGGCTTCTTTTTTATTGTAATTCACCTTATCAAGTTTGGTCATAATGTTTACATCAATACTTCCCGCAACTAAATTTTGCTGAATCCAATTTTGAATATCTTCTTTTACGGTGTTATGCTGTATAGTTTCAATAAAATTTTGTTTTAATTCAGAAAAATCTGGAAGCATATCCATATATTTTTCAAATTCACTGGTTTTATCTTCAAAACTTTTTTTAAGGTTTTCAAATTTTTGTTTTACTATAGTGTCAACAGTATTTAAGTATGAAGTTATTCTTTTTGCTCTATAATCTTCAACTTTATTAGAAATTGCTTTATATGGTAGTTCGAATTTCTTTGAATAATATTCATTCATTTTTTCAATTAGAATATCATCAACAATAGAAATTACTGATGAAATACCATATTTTGCAATCTTAATTGGACTATCTATAGTAAATGCTAACCCCATTACTGGCACATGAAATGAATGAGGATGTTTTTTGTTTTGCATACTATTAATATTTTAAAATTAATTTACAGAGCAAATTTAATGAACTTAGATGTAAGTTTAATGATAGTTGTCAATTATTAACAAATTAAATGGCAATGTTAAAAAAAATCCAGTCCACGTAAAGTGAACTGGATTAACAATTTAAATATATAAATTGGAATTAGCTTCCTGATATACTACCTCCAGAAGAGGTGTTTTTATTTATTTGGGTTGGACTCCCTTCATAGTCAATATCTCCTCCGCTGCTTGCGTTTGCGGTTAATTTACCAGTTACATTTACATTTATGTTGGCACCGCTACTAGCTTGTGCTGTTGTATTTATAGTTTCAAGTTTATCTGCATCTATAGAGCTTCCACTGCTAGCACTTGCAGAAAATTGTTTTGATTTTCCATAAATGTGAATACCTGCTCCGCTTGATGATGAACTTGAAATATTG
>NZ_JBFHHX010000129.1:0-9139 GCF_041596795.1 Lutibacter sp. | reverse complement strand
GGGAATGGAATAGTAATATTATGCTCATTAAACTTTCTGTTTATAACCTTTCTAATATCACTTTTTACACGCTCTATTCTAAAAATGTTTTCGCTAAAAAATATTACTTGAAATAGTAAGCACGAATCTCCAAAATCTAAAAACCGAATATTAATTAAATCTTTATTTGAAACTTCTGGATGTTCCCAAGCGCTTTCTTTTAAAACTTTTTCTACCAAATCAACATCACTTCCGTAAGCAACACCAATGTTAATTTTAAAACGTGTTTGTTTAGATTGGTGGCTCCAGTTAATAACTTTGTTAGTGGTAATTAATGAATTTGGTATAATTATAGAAATTTCATCTCTATTTAATCCTTTTGAAGTACGCAAACCAATTTCTTGAATTTTTAAAATATCACCATCAATTTCTAAAATATCATCTATTTTAATAGAGCGTTCAGAAAGTAAAATTATACCAGAAATAACATCATTAAAAGTTTGTTGTAAACCTAAACCAACCCCAACCAAAAGCGCTGCCGAACCAGCAACTAAAACAGTTATTTTAACTCCAATAGATTCTAGTATAAAGCCAAAAGCAATTACCCAAATTAGGTATTTTATAATTTGAAAAATAGCATAGGTATTTCCTGCATCTAATTGGTTTTGTTCTTGCTGCCGCGATAAGGCTTGTTTAATTAACCACAATAAAATTTTAGTAAATATAATTATAGCCAATATTAAAACTATTGAACTTACCATTATTTTGTAATCACCAATTTTTAAGAGTTCTATTTCTAAAAATTCTTTCATAGTTTTTAGGATACTTTTCATGTAAATATGAATTTAAAATATGTTACTTATCAAAAATACAACAATCTTTCTGTTTAAATTAAGCGAATTTTAAAAATGAATTTATAAAATACTACAGTGAAATTATTTTGCGTATATTTATAGATTATGATAAAAGATACAAAATTGGCCGTTTTAATTGACGGCGACAATATTCCATCAAAATACATTAAGGAAATGATGGAAGAAATTGCAAAATATGGTACACCAACCATTAAACGTATTTATGGCGATTGGACAAAGCCTCAATTAGCTAAATGGAAAAACATTTTGCTTGAAAACGCTATTAATCCTATTCAACAATACAGTTATACTACAGGTAAAAATGCTACAGATTCGGCAATGATTATTGATGCTATGGATATTTTATATTCAGAAAAAGTAAATGGTTTTTGCTTGGTTTCATCAGATAGTGATTTTACAAAATTGGCAATGCGTTTGCGTGAAGCAGGCGTGGTTGTTTATGGAATTGGAGAAAAGAAAACACCCGATCCTTTTATTGTTGCTTGCGATAAGTTTATTTACTTAGAAATATTGGCAAAAGAAGAAGAAAGTCAAGATGGCAAAAAAACAATTAAAAAGGAAAACTTAGATAAAATTACACCAAAGGTTATACGTTTATTGCGCAATTCTGTTAATGATGCAGCCGATGATGATGGTTGGGCTTTTATGGGAGATGTTGGTACTTTACTAATAAAAAAACAACCAAATTTTGATGCTCGTAATTTTGGGTTCGAAAAACTAACACAATTATTTAAATCGCTTAATAAGTTTGAAATTGAAGAACGTGATAAAACCAGCGGACGTTTTAAACTAATTTATGTTAAAAATAAATAATTACAATTAAGCAGGTTTGTAGTATTTATATAATGATACGGCAGAAACTACAGCCCAAGCTGCTTCTAAAATTATAAAAGGCACATAATTTATTAAAACCGAAGCCAAACACGCCAAAGAAGAACCTATTAAATTTAACAATATAAAACTCTTATTTTTATTTGATATTTTTCCTGTTTCATTTAAAAAGTAAGCCAATAATATTAAAGCTACTCCAATAAAACCTAGCCAATCTGTTGCGTTCATTTGTTTTTTTGTCAAAAATACACAAAAACTGCAGCATATTTAAAAAAGGTTTCTAATCTGAATTTATTACTTTTGCAGCTAAATTATT
Source organism: Lutibacter sp. (assembly GCF_041596795.1). Classification (GTDB taxonomy): domain Bacteria; phylum Bacteroidota; class Bacteroidia; order Flavobacteriales; family Flavobacteriaceae; genus Lutibacter. Next base: position 7,138 of record NZ_JBFHHX010000129.1, on the reverse strand, counting down.
TTTATGAAATACCAATTAGTTTGTACAGATATTGATGGAACCTTATTAAATAAAGATAGAGAGCTGTCCGAACTTACTATTGCTCAGGTTAAAAGAATTTCACCAATTCCATTTGTGTTAATATCATCAAGAATGCCAAAAGGAATGCGCCATTTGCAGCAACAATTTGAAAACACAACAACACCTTTAATTGCATACAACGGTGGTTTGGTGTTACACGGAAATGAAGTTTTACACTCAACATTTATAAATAACAATGTTTTAGAGGCAACAATTAACAAATGTGTAAATACCAACATTCACTTAAGTTTGTTTCATGCAGATGAATGGTATGTTCAAACAATGGATTATTGGGCTAAAAGAGAAGAAAATAACACAAAGGTTACTCCAACAATAAAATCTAACATAGAGGTTTTAAATACTTGGAAAGCAGAAGGAAAAGGTGCGCATAAAATTATGTGTATGGGTGATGAAAATGAAATTGATGTATTGTATAAAACATTAGAAAATGAATTTTCAGAAGAAATTATGCTATACAGATCTAAAGAAACGTATATAGAAATTTCTCATAAATCTATTTCAAAAAAAACAGCTATTGAAGTATTATTAAGTAATATTTACCCACAATTATCTATGGAAAATGTAATTGCTTTTGGCGATAATTATAATGATATTGAAATGTTAAAAGCTGTTGGATTAGGTGTTGCCGTAGCCAATGCTAATAATGAGGTTTTAAAAATTGCTAATAAAGTTACTGACACCAATAAAAACGATGGTGTAGCTAAAACTTTAAAAGAACTTTTTTAAAATTTAACCTTATCTTATTAAGCTAAAATGGCCTTTTCGTTCTCTAATATTTCCAGCATCATCTATTAATTGAACTGAAAACCAGTAATCTGTAGCTGGAAGCATTTTACCATTAAAATAACCGTCCCAACCATTTCCAGAAGGATCAATTTTGGTAATTAGTTTACCATATCTATCAAAAATGTAAATTATAGAAGTTGCGTAAAAAGTATCACTTACGCCTTTTATTTGCCAAGTATCATTATAACCATCGTTGTTTGGGGTAAAAAACTTTGGAAATCCAATTACAGAAACTTCAATTTGTGAAATACCACAACTATTTTTATCTTGAATGTAGATGGTGTGAATACCTGGAGCAACGTTTTCAAAAACAGCATCATCCTGATAATTTCCAAATGAATCGTCAAGTGAAAATTCATAATCCCCAATTCCTAAATTTTGAGTATTTATAGTAATGGTATTATTATTAGAATCATCAGTAATTGTAATATCATTTAAAGTTATTGTTGCCACATTTGATTCAGAAACGGTAACAGTTTGTTCAAAAGATGTGCAGTTTAACCCAGAAGTTGCAACAACAGTGTAAACACCTCCAGTTGATACAGTAGCGGTTGGTTGGTTGCTAATTATTGTATTTGATTCATCTGTCCATTCATAGGTATAAGTATCATTTGCATTAAAAGTATCTAATGTAATTGGCGGTAAATTTAAACACACAATTGCTTCTGGTTCTACTTCAAACTCTGGACGTGGATGAACGGTTAATGTTAAATGCGGTCCAATTCCAAAGCAATCGCCATTATCATTACTTTCAACTCTAACATATAAAATTTGCGAAAATGGAGTTTCACTTACATATGTGTTTTGAGGTAAAATTTCGTTTTGTTCTAATTGTGCATCTGTTAAATTTCTGTAATACTTAACACTTAAATTTTGTCCTAAAGGAAATTCAGCAATAATGTTTGCAGAAGCTAAAGTAAGATCAAAAGAGTGCAGACCATCAATGGTAGCGTCGTCATCACAATTTTCTAGTTCTTCCATAAAACCTGCAGAAAAAGAAGTGGTTGAAACTTGTAAATTTATGGTTGCTACTCTATAACAGCCAAAAGAATTTTCTACTCGTGCATACACAGTACTAGCGGTAGAATTATTAAATGGAGCTGGATTTATTGGTGTAGCACTTCCCGAATTTGCATCGGCCAAGGTAAGATAATAACTTACGGTTAAACTAGTATCGCCATTTGTTAAAATTGAATTGGCTTCGTTTAAGTTATAATCAGTAACACCATTAGGAGTTCCATCTTCATCACAATTTTTAAATGTTATAGGTGAAACAATACTTGGTAATTGATTTACTTGAATAGAAAATAAAGTTTCTGTACTACAAGTAGTATCAAAAACATTAGAAATTCGAACGTAAATTGGTTGGCCGTTTGCAATTGTATTGGTAAAAGATGTTGGTGTGGTTATTAGATTTGAATATGCAGCATCTGTAAAATACGAAAATGAAAAATTGGAAGCAGAAGCACCATTTAGCAATGTTGTTTCCATAGAGGTTAAATCGAAAATAGTAAAACCATTCATGTCATCTCCATCATTATTTGTATCGCATTCTTGTAAAATAGGAGCGGTAGAAAGCGGTACAACAGTTTGGTAAATAATAACATTAACGGCTAATCTATTTGTGCTTTCGCAACCATTTACAGTTTGCGTTGCGTAATAATTGGTGTTATTTGTTAGCAAAGTAGTGGAGTTTAAGGCTGTTCCTCCAGTTGCATTTGCATACCAATTAACAGCTGTTCCCATAACAGTTAAATTAGAAATTTTAGCATTTTCAATATCGCAAAAAGTTTGGGTTGCATTTCCTGTTGGCGTTGTTGTGTATTGAACATTTATAGTAACCGGAGTTCTTGTTGCGGTTGTACATCCGTTTTCTGTTGCATTAACATAGTAAGTAGTTGTAGCAGAAATTGTTGGTGAGTACGAAGTTCCAGTTCCAACTAAATTTCCGCCAGTTAAAGCATCATACCAATTTATGGTTCCTGCAGAAGCCGTTGCTGTTAATGTTCCTGTTCCGGCATTACAAATTGTTGTGTTTGTAACACTAGTTATTGTTGGAATTGTATAAATAGTTGCAATAACTGCATTTCTTTTTCCCGTGTCACAAATACCATCAGCAGAAGCAACTGCATAATATGTTGTAGTAGTTGAAATTGTTGTTGTAAAAGTGTTTCCAACCCACAATTTTGTTCCTCCGGTTGGTGCGCTAAACCAAATTACGGTTCCTGTGCTTGCAGTTGCAGAAAGTGTTACGTTTCCTGTACCACAATTAGAGCTAGGTGTTGTTGCTGTAATTTCTGCAATGGAAATAGTTGTGCTTGTAGAAATGTTTAAAACGGGATCTCCTGGCATTCCTCCATATTCTACAATATAGCCTTTTGGTTGATAGTCACCTGAAGTATTTCCTGTATTACTTAAATCGTTCCAAGAGCCTGAAGTTCCAACACCTGGAGCGGTAACATGCGCATAATCTTCATTTCCTAAATTATTAGGTTCACTGTTACCTGTATTCCAATTTGCAAAAGGAATATCGGTTCCAACAGTTGTACCACTACCATTTCCAATCCAAAAAGATTTTCCAGTTTCTGGTCCGGTAACCCATCTCCAAGTTCCTTCAACAGCTGCATCGCTTCCTCCAATCCAACCAGCTCCGGCAGCTTGTTTTCCTGAAAGTTGCGCTTCTTCAGCAGAAGTAATAGTGGCTAAATATCCTTGTAAACCATAATAATCACTTCCTGCAGCAGCAGTTTTTGCATCTTGCCAAGTTATTCCAGTTGATGAAACATATTCGTAATAATGCCCAGTTGAGGCTAAATAATTTGCTTCTCCAACGGTAATTGAAAAAGTTCTTGTGCCTGATGGCGTTGAAGAAGTACTGCTAAAAACAACATTTTTAACAGCAGTTATTAATTCTGTATCAACAGGAGTTCCGCTTCCCACCCACGTTAATACAAGTTTACCTTCTAAGGTACTAAAATTTTGTGCAGAAATGTTTGGGTTTGTTCCGGTGTATGATAAAATATCTTCGCCGCTAACATATCCTTGTGATATTTGAATATATATATTGTCTATTGAAGCAGCGGTTGGGTTTGAAATATTAAAATCTTCAACAATATTAATGGTGCTTAACGGACAGTAATTTTGGTTTCCAGTGGAAGTTAAAGTAAGCGATGTTTGTGCTCTAGTTAGTTTTGGGAAAATTAAGAGAACTATTGAAAAAATAAGCAATATTGCTTTATTAGAATGCATTAATTAGGGATAATTGGTTAACTTGTAAAGTTAATTTTTTTTACGAAGAAAAAGTAACAACATTTTAATTATTTTGGTGATGCATTACAGCATCTTGTATGGGTGTATTGTTTATAAATACGTTTTTTAAAACAGCTTCTCCATTTTTAAGGTATACTAATGCATAGGTTGTTGTGTATTCGTTTTTAAGAGCTTCTCTATGAAGGTTTTCGGCTTCTTTAGCTTTAGATTCTTCCATATAAAAGCGCTGAAAAGGATATTCAATGGTAATATTTTTAATGGTTTTATAAGATTGAATATATTGGACTTTTGCTTTAATAAAATTAATTTCTGATGATGGTTTTTCTTTTACAACATCTTTAATTACGGCAAAACCTTGATTGTTATTTTCAATAAGCACATAAATATCTTCATTTAAAACCCAATCTTTTTTGTTTTGAATTTTAAATTTATTTTCTTCAAAATTCAAATCTATATATTTCCCTCTAAAAGGATCAGAAGGATCAATTGGTGTGGTTTTAAATTTAAAGGCAGTTCCAGTTTTTAAAATAGACTCTTGGGTTAAAATCATTTTGGCAGGAACAAACAATTGCATAAAAGCAACTACAATAAATAATGAAATTAGTAAGGTCTTATTTTTCATTTGCTTTTCTTTTTTTAAGCATCCAATAGTTTGTTATAAAAAATCCTATTCCAACACAAACAAATAGTAAACCTCTAATAACAAAACTTAAATCGGTATCAAAAAACCTGCAAATAACCAAAGCAGTTATTATTAGTAATCCAAAATTTAAAATGCCAAAATGGTTTTTTTGTTCGCCTTTTTTTATAGTTAAAATACCAATTGCAAAAATTATTAAGTTTATAAATATTACTGAAAAAGAATACTTTAGTCCATAAAAAAAGGAAAGAATAAATAAAATAAAAACAAACTCTAGTAAAATACTGTTTTTAATAAATTGCTTGTTGAAATTTTTTAAAAGTAAAATAAGTGCGCCTATAGAAAGTATTGTTGTTGCAATTATTTCGGTAAAATCTTTTAAATGATTAAATTGGAATTCAATTTTTAATAAATTATCCCAATACCAGCTAAAACTTAAAGATAATAACATTCCAATAGAACCAATAGAACTAATAACTAAAAAGCTGTTGTTTCTTAAATTTTGTTCTTTAAAATAAATTGAATTTCCTATTAGATAAAAGATTCCAAAAAGACTTAAATATGCTGCAAACATTATTTCGCTATAGTTATTAGTAACTGTACCTAATGAAATAACAAGAGAGATTGGGATTAACCAATTGTAAAAAATTAAAAAATTACTTTTCGGGTTTTTTTTATACAAAAAATAGTAGCTAGGAAGTATTAAAAGTAATAAAAACCAATAGTTGTAAGGTGTAATATTTGGGTAATTCCAATAGCCAAGTTCACAGGCATAAAATGTACTACCTATAATATATAAAAGTGCTATGGTATTAGCTTTCATTAAATATACTATTGGCAAACACAAAAGCATCCAAGTAATTGTATATGAAGCTATGTTTCCTGGAATATTATAAATTTGACTAATTAATGATATGCTTGCACCAACAGCAAAAAACAAAAACACAGATGATGCCTCTATCCATGTTTTGTTGGTATTCTTTTTTAAAATAACAAAAGCACATATTAGTTGGCCAACTACCAATGGAACAAATGAAATAACTGATTTTGTAATCTTAGATAAAGAATCCCAGTTGTGTGCTATTATTAAAATAATTCCGAGTCCAATTAAAAGAGCACCTAAAATTCCAAATGCAATAAATAGTTTGTTAGGAGATGAGTTTTCTTTTTTAGTATAGTAAGCTTGTATTTTACCTGCAATATCTTCTGAAATTATGTTGGCTTCAACAAGCTCATTTAAATCTTTAATTAAACTCATAAATCAGTTTTTTAATACTCTATTTTATCCTCTTTATCAGTCCAATTTTTAAATACAACTGAAGCATCTTCCCTTAATAAGTTAATAAACGGAATTTTTCGTTCATTTATTTCTTTAGAAATTTCATTATAAATAAACTGATCATCAAAATCTATATTTGCAGCATCTTCTCTGGTACAAGCATAATACACTTTTTTAGGTCTTGCCCAATAAATAGCACCTAAACACATTGGACAAGGTTCACATGATGTGTAAATTATACAATCATCTAATTGAAATGAATCTAATTTTTCACAAGCGTTTCTTATGGCAACTACTTCTGCATGTGCAGTTGGATCGTTTTTTGAAGTTACACTATTGTAACCTTCAGCTATAATTTCTCCATTTTTTACTATAATTGCCCCAAACGGACCTCCAGCATTTGTATCAATACCTTTTTTTGCTAATTCAATAGCTTTTGACATAAAATAATTGTGTTTTTCTTCCATATATAAAATAAATCTAATGTGTATAACTTATAAAGTTACTTTTTTAATAGAGTAAGAAAATTAATACTTAAAGTAACTATAAAAGTGAAAAGCCAAAATACTAATTTTTTTCGCTGTTCGCGTCTAGCATCTTCTTTTATTTTTTGTTTGATTTTGGTTAGTATTTTTAAAGTTTTTTAGTTTATTTTTTGTTGTTTCAAAATTTTCTTTTTCTGATGAATTTTCAATAATTTTTCGGTGATTGAAATATAAAACGGACTTATTAATAAGGTTAGTGATATTAAACTAATAGTAAATTTATAACCAAAGTTTTCCATAATTTCTAATGAATAGGCAGAGGAACTTATTAAAAAACTTAGCTCTCCAATTTGAGCTAATAAGGCGCCACCTAAAATTGCTTCGTGCCATTTACAAGAAAACAGTTTTAAAATAAAGGAATTTATAAGATGATTTGTAATGTAAACTGAAAATAATACAATTGAAATTACCAGATAATTTTCAACAATAAATTCAAAATCTATTTGCAGTCCAATACTCACAAAAAACAAGGCAACAAACAACACTCTAAAAGAATGCAATGTGTCATAAATCCAGTCAGTTGCTTTAGAAACATGC
>NZ_JBFHHX010000128.1:0-9299 GCF_041596795.1 Lutibacter sp. | reverse complement strand
CACATATTTGAAAGATTTGCTTTGTATTATTATCAAATGATGGGATTTGAAATTTATTTTGCCGAGTCTATTGATAAATTGGGCGATAATTTAAAAGAAGTAAAACCTCATTTTATTCCTGTGGTGCCAAGGCTTTTAGAAAAAATTTACGATAAAATAGTTGATAAAGGAAGTAGTTTAAGCGGAATTAAAAAACTATTATTTTTCTGGTCGTTAAATTTGGGTAAAAAATATGAGCCTTATAATAAAAATGGTTGGTGGTATCAATTCCAATTAAAAATTGCTCGAAAACTTGTTTTTAGTAAGTGGAAAGAAGCTTTAGGAGGTAATATTAAATTTTTAGTTTCAGGAAGTGCTCCGTTACAACCTATTTTAACCAGAGTTTTTACAGCTGCGGGAATTCCAGTTTTTGAAGGTTACGGTTTAACAGAAACATCACCTGGAGTTGCCATTAACGATTTTAGAAACAAAGGCTTTAAAATTGGAACTGTTGGAAAAGTTTTAGATGATATTGAAGTTAAAATAGCGGATGATGGAGAAATTTTAATAAAAGGAAGCAACGTAATGGTTGGTTATTATAAAGAAGAAGCATTAACCAAAAAAACTATTATCAACGGTTTTTTACATACTGGAGATATTGGCGAAATGGATAAAGATGGTTTTTTAAAAATTACCGATAGAAAAAAGGAAATATTTAAAACTTCTGGAGGAAAATACATTGCTCCATCGGTATTAGAAAGTAAACTAAAAGAATCTCGTTTTATAGAACAAGTAATGGTAATTGGCGAAGGTGAAAAAATGCCTGCCGCTATTATTCAACCACATTTCGAATTTTTAATTGAGTGGATTAAACATAAAAAAATTAATATCGAAAATTTGTCAAATGAAGCTTTAATTGCCGATAAAAAAATTATTAAGAGAATTCAAAAAGAAATTGACAAAGCAAACCTTACTTTTGGAGACTGGGAAAAAATTAAGGCGTTTGAATTAACTTCTGAAATTTGGAGTATAGAAAATGGTTTGCTCACTCCTACTCTAAAAATGAAACGAAAAGAAATTAAACACAAATTTAAAAACCTATACAATGCTATTTACCAAAAATAATATCAATTTAAGGTAACAAAGTAGCTTGTACAATCATATTATATTTTATACTTTGCACTATTGCAAAAAAAACTAAACCAAATGTCAATAGAAATTAAACGATTATTCGATTTTGCTTACTACCAGCAAGAAACATACAATTTAGAGAAAGCCTTCAACACCAAATACAACGGAAAATGGGTATCAACATCTTCTCAAGAATTTTTAAACAAAGGAAACGCCATTAGTAGAGGTTTACTTAGGTTAGGTGTAAAACCTGGTGATAAAATTGGGCTAATCTCTACAAACAATAGAACAGAATGGAATATATTAGATTTTGGAATTAGTCAAATAGGTGCCATAAACATTCCTATTTATCCAACAATTTCAAAAGAAGATTATGAATATATATTTAACCATGCAGAAATTTCTTACTGTTTTTTATCCGATAGTGAATTATTTGAAAAAGCAGATGCTATAAAATTAAACGTACCAACTTTAAAAGATATTTATTCTTTTGATGAAGTTACTAATTGTAAAAACTGGAAAGAAATTTTAACCCTAGGAAAAGATGAAAGCAATCAAAATGAAGTTGAAACTTTAAAACAAAACATAAAATCAGACGATTTAGCAACAATCATATATACCTCAGGTACAACTGGCACACCAAAAGGTGTTATGCTATCTCACGGTAATATTGTAAGCAATGTTTTAGATTGTACACCAATTATTCCTATTAAAAAGGGAGAGTCTGTAACCTTTAGTTTTTTACCTGTTTGCCATATTTTTGAAAGAATGTTAATTTACTTCTATCAAAATACAGGCTGCTCTACTTATTTTGCAGAAAGTATTGAGAAAGTAGGTGAAAATATTAAAGAAGTAAAACCTAATTTAATGACTGTTGTTCCTCGTTTATTAGAGAAAGTTTACGATGGCATTATTGCAAAAGGATCCGAATTAACCGGAATTAAAAAGATGCTATTCTTTTGGGCAGTAGATTTAGGTTTAAAATATGAACCTTACGAACAAAATGGTTGGTGGTACGAAATGAAACTTAAATTAGCCAATAAATTAATTTTTAGCAAATGGCGTGAGGCTTTAGGAGGTAATCTTGAAATTATGGTTTCTGGTAGTGCTCCACTTCAAGCAAGATTAGCTAAAGTATTTTGTGCTGCACAAATGCAAGTTTGGGAAGGCTACGGACTAACTGAAACTTCTCCTGTAATTTCAGTTAATGAGTACAAAAATAAAGGTTTAAAAATGGGAACTGTTGGGAAACCAATTAAAAATGTAGAAGTGAAAATTGCAGAAGATGGTGAAATTTTAGTTAAAGGACCAAACGTAATGCTAGGATATTACAAAGATGAAGAAAAAACTGCTGAAGTAATGACGGGCGATTATTTTCATACTGGTGATAAAGGTGAAATTGACCAAGAAGGCTTTTTAAAAATTACAGGTAGAAAAAAAGAAATATTTAAAACTTCTGGTGGAAAATATATTGTACCTGCGTACATTGAAAACGAAATGAAACAATCTCGTTTTATTGAGCAAATTTTAGTAATTGGTGAAGGGCAAAAAATGCCAGCTGCTTTAATTCAAATTAACTTTCAGTTTGTGCGCGATTGGGCAAAAATTCACAATGAACCAATTCCAGAAAAAAATGAAGATTTAATTGCTAATCCAAGCGTAATTAATAGAATTCAAGTAGAAATTGACAAAGGAAACTCTGCTTTTGGAAAATGGGAAACTATTAAACGTTTTGAATTAACACCAGATGTTTGGGGAATAGATAACGGACTTTTAACTCCAACTATGAAACCAAAACGAGAAGAAATTTTAGCAAAATATAAACATTTATATAATAAAATTTACGAAATAAAATAAGTTTTAAGTACCCTTAAAACAATACGTTTTTATATTTTTGCAGAATAACCTAATTAAAAAAAATGGAACATTTTATAGTATCAGCCCGTAAATACAGACCTCAAACTTTTGAGGAAGTTGTTGGGCAACAAGCAATTACTAATACGCTTGAAAATGCTATAAAAAGTAACCATTTAGCACAAGCTTTACTATTTACAGGTCCGCGTGGCGTTGGTAAAACTACTTGTGCGCGTATTTTGGCAAAAAAAATAAATCAGAATACAACTACTTCTTCTAATTTAGATGAAGATTTTGCATTCAATATTTTTGAATTAGATGCGGCTTCAAACAATTCTGTAGATGATATTAGAAGTTTAACCGATCAGGTTAGAATTCCACCTCAAACAGGAAAATATAAAGTTTATATTATAGATGAGGTTCACATGTTGTCTCAAGCCGCATTTAATGCATTTTTAAAAACATTAGAAGAACCACCTAAACACGCAATTTTTATTTTAGCAACTACTGAAAAACACAAAATAATTCCAACCATTTTATCACGTTGTCAAATATTTGATTTTAAAAGAATTGGTGTATTAGATGCTAAAAAATACTTAGAAAAAATTGCCTTAGAAGAAAATATCACAGCAGAAGATGATGCATTACATATAATTGCGCAAAAAGCTGATGGCGCAATGCGTGATGCTTTATCTATTTTTGATCGTGTTGTTAGTTTTTCAGGAAATAAATTAACAAGAAAAGCAGTTACGGAAAACTTAAATGTTTTAGATTATGATGAATATTTTAAAACTACCGATTTATTACTTAACAATAATATTCCTGAAGTTTTAATTCACTTTAATACCATACTTTCCAAAGGTTTTGAAGGACATCATTTTATAAACGGATTAGCCTCTCATTTTAGAGATTTAATGGTTGCTAAAGATAAAATTACAATAGAATTATTAGAAGTTGGTGACAATGCTAAAAAGAAGTATTTAGAACAGTCTCAAAAATGCGATATTCGCTTTTTACTGCAAGCAATTGATATGGCAAATGATTGCGATTTAAAATACAAAGGCAGTAAAAACCAACGATTATTAGTTGAATTAACTTTAATGCAATTAGCCTCCATCACTTTTGATGGAGAAAAAAAAAATAACAAACCATACATAATTGCTTCTGTTACTTTTAAAAATACCAAAAAACGCGCTAGAAAACCAATAGATGTTCCACTAGCTGTACCAAAAAAAGAAGAAGCTAAAACTTTAGATAAACCAGTTTTAACTACTAAAAAAGAATTAGTTAAACCTGTTTTAAACACCGAAAGAAGACGCTCTGCACTATCTTTAAAAAGTATTGAAAAAGATAACGAGGTTAAAGATTTAGAAGTAGTTATAGAAGAAGTAAACGGACCTGCAGATGATTTTACTGAAAGTAAAATGCAAGAATTATGGGCCGAATATAGTACTACTCTATTTAATGATGGAAAAAAAATAATTGCATCTATATTAAATTGTAATAAACCTAAATTAGTTAATAATAACATCCATTTTGAAGTTCCAGCAGCTGGAATGAGAGATCAATTAGAAAGTGGAAAGCCTATTTTAATGAAATTTTTAAAGGAAAAATTAAATAATTTTAAAATAGATTTAGTTATTCATTTAAATGAAGAAGAGACCAAAAAATATGCCTACACTCCATTTGAGAAATACGAAAAATTAAAAGAGAAAAATAGCGCTATGGAGTTATTAAAAAGGACTTTTGATTTGGACTTTTAAAAACTTAAATTAAAAAATTATGTTAGGATTAAAATTACCAACTGATCCGCGTTGGGTAAATATAGCAGAAAAAAATATTGATGAAATTTTAATTGATCACGCGCATTGTGAACTAAAAGCTGCCTCTACAGCTAATTCATTAATTATGAGTTTTCCAGAATATTCCGATTTGGTAACTGAAATGGTTTCGTTAGTAAAAGAAGAAATGAGTCATTTTAAAATGGTTCATGAACGATTACTAAAAAGAGGAATTACATTAGGTCAAGATAGAAAGGATTTATATGTAAATAGTTTACTAAAATTTTTTCCAAAGGGAGGAAGCAGAACCACACAATTAATCCACAGATTACTTTATGCTGCTTTAATTGAAGCAAGAAGTTGTGAGCGTTTTAGATTACTTTCAGAAAATATTAAAGATAAAGAATTAGCAAAATTTTATAGAGATTTAATGGTTTCAGAAGCAAACCACTATACTCTTTTTTTAAATTTTGCCCGTAATTTTGGTGAACGAAAAGAGGTAGACAAAAAATGGAATGAACTTCTTGAATATGAAGCTGAATTAATGAAAAATTTAGGAACACAAGAAACTATACACGGCTAATAAATTTAACTCTAAAAGCAAAACAATAAACAAGTAAACAATGTTCAGTAAAGAAGAATCGGCACAATTGCGAAAAGAATTTTGGACAAGTTTTGGTAAATCATTTCCAAGAAAATGGCTTTTGTACAATACTAAAATAAAAGACTTCAATTTTAAATTTGTAGCCGATCAAAAACAAGCATTGGTTTGTTTAGATATAGAATCGTTTGATAGAAATAAAAATGAACTACTTTACGGTCAGGTTCTTGAGTTAAAATCTAATTTAACTGAAGACTATTTACCAGATGTTATTTTTGATGATATATTTATGTTAGAAACTGGAAAAATAATTCACAGAATTTACGTTAAATATAATGGTGAATTTAATATTCACAATAAAAACACTTGGCAAGGAGCTTATCAATTCTTTAATGAGGCTATGCATCAATTTGAAGAATTTTATGAAGATTTTGAGGATTTTATTAAGCAAGCTATTTATTAACTACTTGTTTTTAAACCCAAGCTATATTCTATTTTCAACAAATAAAAATGCTATTTTTGCACTATGAATTCTATTCCTAACGATACTATTATTGCATTAGCAACGTCATCAGGTGTTGGTGCCATTGCGGTTATCAGAATTTCTGGTGAATCTGCCATTTCAATAGTAAACTCCAAATTTAAATCTAAATATGGGAAAAAAGATTTAACCAAAGTTAAATCTCACACCATACATTTAGGAAATATTATTGACGATAACCGTATTATAGACGAAGTTTTAGTTTCTATTTTTAAAAACCCAAATAGTTATACAGGCGAAAATGTGGTAGAAATTAACTGTCATGGTTCTGTATATATTCAACAAGAAATTTTACAATTATTTATAAAAAACGGAGTTAGGAATGCCAACCCAGGCGAATTTACTTTACGAGCTTTTTTAAATGGAAAAATGGATTTAAGTCAGGCGGAAGCTGTTGCCGATTTAATTTCTTCTAATTCTGCAGCATCCCATCAAGTTGCATTACAACAAATGCGCGGTGGATTTAGTAATGAAATTCAAAATTTACGTACCCAATTATTAAATTTTGCTAGTTTAATTGAATTAGAATTGGATTTTGCTGAAGAAGATGTAGAATTTGCAGACAGAACAGAATTCAACAATTTAGTAAACAAAATAAGCGCTGTTTTAAAACGATTAATTGATTCATTTGCCTTAGGAAATGTATTAAAAAATGGAATTCCGGTAGCAATTGTTGGGGAACCAAACGTTGGAAAGTCTACTTTATTGAACACTTTACTTAACGAAGAAAAAGCAATTGTTAGCCATATTGAAGGTACAACTCGTGATGCTATTGAAGATGAAATTTCTATTGATGGCGTAACATACCGATTTATTGATACAGCTGGAATACGTGCTACAGAAGACTTTGTAGAGAATATTGGAATTCAAAAAACCTTTGAAAACATTGAAAAAGCACAATTAGTATTGCATTTAATTGATAGTTCTAAAATAGATTCGCTACAAACCAGAATTGATGAATTGAAAGAGAAATATCCTTCAAAAAAAATACTTACTATTGTTAATAAAGCAGATTTATTAACTGAACAAGAGATCACAAAACTCAATACTCATTTTTCAAATCTAATTATCCTATCTGCAAAACACAAAACTGGTATTCACAAACTTACCACTACCCTAACTGAATTAGCCAATAAAGGTGCTTTAAGTAATAATGAAACCATTGTTAGCAATTCTCGTCATTTTGAAGCGCTAAACAACGCATATACATCTATAAAGGAAGTACAAAAAGGTATTGACGCACAAGTAAGCACAGATTTATTTGCAATTGATATTCGGCAAGCATTATTTTATTTAGGTGAAATTACTGGCGAAGTAACTACCGAAGATTTATTGGGTAATATTTTTGCAAATTTCTGTATCGGGAAGTAGTCTTTTAAAAAAACTACTTTTCATGTTGTAACCCATTTTTAGTTTAAAAACCAGCACTAAAAATAAATGAAAATCATTAAATGGGTAGAAGTTTCTTAATGTGTAAACCACTACCCATTATCTTAATTTTATTTAATTTATTACAATAGTAACAATTACACTGGATATTAAGTTAACATAATATATTTCTCCAGAACCATTACCACTCTCACTTGGTTCAGCATAAATTTGATATCTATCCATAGAATCAATATCACCAATATTAATTTCAAATGTTTCAGTTTGATTAGCCCCTACTTTTCCTAAATAGTTTGAATTAAACCCATCATAAACATCATTCATGAAATTAGTTTCATTGATAACTTTTACTTTTACATAGTTATCCTCACTATTATATGAAAATAGTACTATTGAAGTTGTGAATTCCGACTTCCTTTCTTAAGTCATTTTTCAGTTAATTCTGACATTTACTTAAAAATATAATTCATAACTATTTTAAATATGATAAATAAAAAAAGAAACAAATAACTAACAAAATTAGTTATTTGTTATATGAATATTTACAATTACCTTAATCATTTTAGATACACGATTATATCATCATTATTACAAAATGACGATTGTAATTCCTGAAATCCATATTATAAACAAAATATTATAGTGTTTTAAATTGAGCAATTAAAATCCTACTTTTTATATTTGTTTTACTTGTTCTTATTCAGTTTTTTTACACTTAGAATAATCAACATTAAAATTAAAATTCTTGGTGCTCAATTTTTGAATTGATGGATTTCCATTATGATCAGGTTTATAAGCTGCTCCAGTTCCTAAATCAACTCCAATACCTATTAGTCCCCATGATAATGTACTCCAAATAAAATTCCCAGTTCTAAAAGATTTATTATATGTTAAAGTTTGTGGCTCACATCCTTTTTCTTCTAAGGTAACAACTAATGCTTTATTTCTAGCAAATAATTGAGTTGTTGTTCCTGTTCCAATTTTTTGACCATCTACATAAATATCTGCATTTGGGTGATCTTTTGCTACAATTGTTCCTTGGTATTTGCTACCTCCAAACATAACACCACAACTTGTTAAAGTTGAAGAAAATAAAATTGCAACCGCAATAAATAAAATACTCTTTTTCATAATTTTTGAATTTGTAATAATGTAATTTTTAAAATTTTTCATATTATTTATAATAAATTATATGAATTTTAATTGCTCAATTTTTTTTGATTTAAATTTTTTCTAAGTCTAGAATTAAAATTTAGGATAGCTAAAATAGCCTTTTCCTATAGGTTTTTAAAGGTAATTTGATGTTTTTTACCATATTTTTAATCATTCTAATTAGTGAGTCCCCTACTATTTATATAACTATTTTTAAATCAATCAATTCGGTTATAAGTTGTATAATTTTGAAATTTAAATTTGTGAAATAATATTAAAAATTAAGGCTGTAGAATTTCTTATCTAAAAAATTCAATTTGAAAAAAGAGAGAAATTAAAAACTATAAATAAAGGAAACCTAATTGTTGTATCGAGAAGCAATAAAATTCTGAAAATTTTAAATTGTTACTATTTGCTAATTAATTTGCACTCAACAAATCAACAATAATCGGTACTCTCCAATTTTTTCTTTTGGAGCTCTATGAATGCAAGGAGGAACTTGAATTTTAGGATGATCAATTGCTAACTTCCATAAGTGACCCAATCCTAAACTAATAGTACGTGCCTCTGGTTTAGCTTGGTAGTGTAGATCGAAAAAATGTTCACTTAAAAACGATTCAAAATCTTCATCTTTTCCCCTAAATAATTTTTTAAGTTCATTTCGTATTTCAGGAACAAGTACTTTTTGTATGGCTTGAGAATTTGGTAATATTTCACTAGACTCACCGTAGTAAGTGCATAAAAAAGTATCAATTGGTAAAGGCGAACGATCTACATGAAAAGAATAAACATCTGTTGGGAAAAATGGGTAGCTATCATCTCTTTCATAGCATTTAATTACATTAAGAATTGGAGATGCACCATGAGCTTT
>NZ_JBFHHX010000127.1:0-9473 GCF_041596795.1 Lutibacter sp. | reverse complement strand
GCGTATACAGATTGGATGATTGGTTCTTATTTAGGATTATTTAACTATTCTTTCTCTAACAAATATTATTTAGACGCTACATACAGAAGAGAAGGATCTTCAAGATTCCCTTCAGCAAACAGATGGGGTAACTTCTGGTCTGTTGGTGCTGCTTGGAATATTCACAATGAAGATTTTATGGCCGACACAAACTTATTTAGTAATTTAAGATTAAGAGGTTCTTATGGTATAAATGGTAATACTGGTAATGGTGTAAATGAGTACCAATCATTATTAGCATATGATGCAGATTACTCTAGTCAAGCAGGTTCATATACTAGTTCTTATGGAAACAAAGATTTAACTTGGGAGAAAAATGAAATTTTAGATTTAGGTTTAGAATTCGGATTTTTAGATGACAAAATTACTGGTAGCTTTGCTTATTTTGATAGAACTACTAAAGATTTATTATTAGACGTGCCTTTATCTTTTACAACTGGTAGCGAAGAGCAAATTCAGAACGTAGGTGAAATGACTAATAAAGGTATTGAGTTAGAATTAAACTTTGATGTTATTCGTTCTCAAGACTTAAATTTCTCTATTGGTGGTAATTTAGCTACTGTAGAAAACGAAGTTACTAAAATGAATTCTAATTCAGCAGGAGAAGAATCTGTAATTGAATCATCTACACGTAAAGTAGAAGTTGGTCATGCAGTATATTCTTGGAATATGAAAAAATGGGCTGGTGTAGACCCTGCAACAGGTAACCCATTATGGTATGTAAACGGTAAAGATGGTGAAACTACTGGAACTTACTCTGTTGCTGAAAAAGCATACCAAGGAGGAAGTGCTTTACCTACATTAACTGCAGGTTTAAATACACACGTAGATTATAAAGGTTTCTACTTAGATGCTAACTTATACTACGCTGGTGGACATAAAGTTTATGAAGATTGGGCATTTTACACATACCACCAATATTATGGTTTATACTATTACCAAAACGTTGATGTAATGATGGACAGATGGCAACAACCTGGAGATATTACAGATGTACCAAGATTAGGTACTGACTCTGCTTTAAATAACTCATCAAGTACTTCTACAAGATTTTTATATGACGGTGATTACATAAGATTAAAAGATTTAGTTGTTGGTTATACTTTCCCTGAGGTATTTAGCTCAAAAATAGGTATGACAAGTGTTAAAGCTTATGTAAGAGGTACAAATTTATTCACATGGGTGAAAGATGACAGATTGAAATATGATCCTGAAGTACAAGCATCTGGATTTACAAGACTATCTTCGCCTCCAACAAAATCAATAACAGTTGGATTTAATTTTAATTTTTAAAAGATTATGAAAAAAATATTTAATTTATTTATAATTTGTACTACCACGTTGTTAACTTATACAGCTTGTAGTACAGATGACTTAGAACCAACATTAGCTCAAGAAGAAGCTGTTGAAACGAGTGTAAACTCTGCTGATGACCTTAACTCCTTATTAATTGGTATGTATAGCTATATGGCTGATGACAGTTTTTATGGAAGAGATGTATTAGTTTATGGAGATGCTAGAACAGATAATGCCTATTCTAATGGTTCATCTGGTAGATTTATAACCATTTCTAGAATGGATTTAATATCAACTGATGGATATGCCGAAGAAACTTGGCAAAGAGCATACGAAGCAATTGCAAATGCAAACATTATTATTGGTGCAGATACTGAATCTTTAGAAGGTGACTTAACTACAATTAACCATTATAAAGCGCAAGCATATGCTGCTAGAGCTTTAGTACATTTTGAATTATTAAAATTATATGGTCAAGAGCATGCTGGAGGAACTTTAGGTATTCCTTATATCACAAAATACAAAGATGATATTTATCCAGCACGTAATACTGTTGCTGAAGTAAAAGCTGCTATTGCTGATGATTTTACAACTGCTTTATCGCTTATATCTTCTTCTTTAGATACATCTAAAGAATTTATAACTAAAGAAGCTATTTATGGTTTCCAATCTAGATTTTACATTTATACAAAAAACTGGACAGCAGCTAAAACTGCAGCTTATAATGTAATTAACAGTGCTAAATTTAGTATTGCAACTACTGCTAACTATGTGTCTACTTGGTCTACAGACGGATCAGCAAATTCAATATTTGAATTAGCTTATAGCGATGTTGATAAACTTGGTAACACTGGTTTAGGTGAAATTTACAATGGAACTGCCTATGGTGATATTGAAGCTTTAGAAGGATATTACAATTTATTTGAACCTGGAGACATTAGAATTAGTTCAAGTATGTTTACTATAACAGGTAACGTATATAGAAATGCTGGAAAATTTCCAAGTACACAAGGAGATACTAATTTATCTTTATTACGTTACGAAGAAGTTATTTTAAATTACGCTGAGGCTTTATTTAATCTTAATGATTCTAACGCTATTACTTATTTAAATATGATTCCTGCAAATAGAAACGCAACAGCTTATACTTCTATTTCTGAAGCTATTATTTTAAAAGAAAGACAAAAAGAACTTGCTTTTGAAGGTTTCAGATTTTGGGATTTATTAAGAACTGGACAAGGAATTGATTATGTAGACAGCAAACAAACTTTTTCTTCATCTGGTGTTGCATACGGAAGTAACGATCTTGCTTTTCCAATTCCTGAGGATGAAGTAAATGCAAACACAAACATGGTTCAAAATGACGGTTACTAGAATTTAATAAAAACTAGTACTTAAAAATCATTATAATTCTAAAAAGCTCAGATTAATATCTGAGCTTTTTTTATTTAGTAATATAAAATTATAGCTACATTTGCACCATGGAAAACGAAGTTTCGAAAATATTTGGTATTAGAGCAGTTATAGAAGCAATTAATTCTGGCAAAACAATTAGTAAAGTATTTTTACAAAAAGACTTAAGCGGTCATTTGTTTTCAGAGCTAAATATACTTATTAAAAAAAACAATATTGCAAGTAGTTTTGTACCTGTTGAAAAATTAAACAGACTCTCTAAAAATAGCAATCACCAAGGTGTTGTTGCGCAAACTTCTGCCATAGATTTTATAGAATTAGAAGACCTAATTACCGAAACTTTAGAAAAAAACACTACTCCTCTATTTTTATTATTAGATAAAATTTCTGATGTTAGAAACTTTGGAGCAATTATACGAACTGCAGAATGTACCGGAGTTGACGGAATAATTATCCAAAAGCAAGGAAATGCACCTGTAAGCGCAGATACAATTAAAACATCTGCCGGAGCAGCATTTAAAGTGCCTGTATGTAAAGTAGACCATATTAAAGATGCTGTTTTTCAATTACAAGCAGAAGACATTCAAATTGTGGCTGCTACTGAAAAAACCGACACCTTAATTTATGATATAGATTTAACGCTTCCTACTGCCATTATTATGGGGTCTGAAGACCGTGGAATTAACCCATCTATTTTAAAAATTGTAGAACATAAAGCTAAATTGCCTTTATTAGGAGAAATAGAATCGTTAAACGTTGGTGTTGCTTGTGGTGCTATTTTATATGAAACTACTAGACAACGATTAAAATAAAACTTTACTTATAACAAAAGTTGCCCAACTTATTTTAAAAGTTGCCCGACTTTTTAAAATAGTTGCCCGACTTATTTTAAAAGTCGGGCAACTATTTTTTTAAGGATAACCAAATTTTAAAAAATACCGTTACTTTTTTTAAAACGCTTGTAATTTTAATAAAGCATCTAATTTAAAAATCTATTTCCTTATTTCATCATCATTTATAGCTTCTTTTATATCTTCTTTTGGCGGATTATAATTTCCGTTTTCATCAAATAGGCTTTCAAATTCTTCATTGGTTGAATACTCAAATTTTTCAGTTTGCGGCCCAGTGTTTTTAAATACATATGCAAATACAATTCCAGTTACAAAACCTGCTAAATGTCCTTCCCAAGAGATACTATCTTCTACTGGCAATAAATACCAAACCATACTACCGTATTGGAAAACTACCACTAAAGAAAGTGCTATTAACCGATAGTATTTACGCCAAATTCCACTGAAAAATATAAAACTTACCAAAAAGTATACTACTCCGCTTGCTCCTATATGATTTGCCGGACGCGCAATTAACCAAGTTAGTAATCCGGTAATAAATACACCATATATTAATACTCTATTTGCTATTTTAAAATAGAAATAATACAAGCTACTTAGCATAACAAACAATGGAATGGAATTATTAAATAAGTGCTTAATATCCGCATGAATAAATGGTGAAAATATAATACCTCTAAGTCCTTGTAAGGATCGTGGAAATACACCAAACTTATTAAAATTAAATCGGAATTTAATTTCAATAAAATAAACGAACCAAATGGCTAAAACACAAATTATAGGTATTAAAAACGTATGCTTACGAACTTTGAATTGATTTTCGGACATTATTAAACAACTTATTTACTTTTTAATGTGTTAAATTTATAAAAATTAATTGGGTAATTCTGCGTTAGGGATAGCAGTGGTATCCTTTTTTATTTTTTATAAAAAAGATTTAACGAATAGCCCGACACAAATGCAATGCAGTGTAACGCCCAAAACATTTTTATTGCTATTTTTACAGTATGAATGAACCATTAGCAGAACGTATTCGTCCAAAAACATTAGATGATTATATTAGTCAACAACATTTAGTTGGGGAAAATGGCGCGCTAACCCAGCATATTAAACGTGGAATTATTCCGTCGTTAATATTTTGGGGACCTCCTGGTATTGGTAAAACTACTTTGGCCAATATTATTGCGCAAGAATCTAAACGTCCATTTTACAGTTTAAGTGCTATAAATTCTGGTGTTAAAGATGTGCGTGATGTTATTGATAAAGCCAAGCAAAGTGGTGGTTTATTTACAACTAAAAATCCTATTTTATTTATTGATGAGATTCATAGATTTAGTAAATCTCAGCAAGATTCTTTATTGGGTGCGGTTGAAAAAGGTTGGGTTACTTTAATTGGTGCAACTACTGAAAATCCAAGTTTTGAAGTAATTCCCGCTCTTTTATCGCGTTGCCAAGTATATATTTTAAATTCTTTTAGCAAAACTGATTTAGAGGCTCTTTTAGAACGTGCTATGCACACCGATGGTGTAATTGCTAAAAAAGATATTACCATAAAAGAAACTGAAGCTTTGTTACGAATTTCTGGCGGAGATGCACGAAAATTATTGAATATTTTTGAATTGGTTGTAAATAGTGAAGATGAACCTATTACAATTACAAACGATCTTGTACTTTCTAAAATTCAGAAAAATACAGTAATGTATGATAAAACTGGCGAACAACATTACGATATTGTTTCGGCTTTTATAAAATCTATTCGTGGAAGTGACCCAAATGGCGCTGTTTATTGGTTGGCAAGAATGATTGAAGGCGGTGAAGATCCAAAATTTATTGCAAGACGCTTGTTAATTTTAGCAAGTGAAGATATTGGAAATGCTAACCCAACTGCTTTAATAATGGCTAACAATACGTTTCAGGCAGTAACAACAATTGGGTTTCCAGAATCACGTATTATTTTAAGTCAGTGTGCAATTTATTTAGCTACTTCTGCAAAAAGTAATGCAAGTTATGAAGCTATTGGTATGGCTCAAGCCTTGGTACGAGAAACTGGAGATTTATCGGTTCCGTTACATTTAAGAAATGCGCCTACTAAATTAATGAAAGAATTAGACTACGGTAAAAATTACAAATATGCACATAGCTTTGAAAACAACTTTGCTGAACAAGAGTTTTTACCCGATGAAATAAAAAACACGAAACTATACAATCCGGGAAATAATACCAGAGAATATAGTATTCGTGAGTTTTTAAAGAAATTATGGAAAAGTAAATATAATTACTAATTTACTTTTTTATAGATTTTTACACCGTTTTCAGTGTCAACTTTTAAATTACCATTACCATCTAATTCTACTAATTGTGGCTGTTTAAAAGCAGCATATTTAATAATAAACATATGTGGTTTTGATGTTTTGTAAAGTACTGCAAATTCAAAATTTTCATCGCCTCCTTTAAAAGAATAGCCGTCTTCATTTTTTGAAATGGTACAAACTCCCCATTTTTCAACATCGTAGTTACCTTCAATAGATAATTTAGTTGGTTTTATGTCAATTTCTTTTATTTCTTCTTGTATAGGTTTGGTTATAGATTTCTTTTTTTCTGTTACCTTTTCTACTTGTTCATCTACAACTTTTATTTCTTCAACTTTAGTTTCTGTAACTGTTTCTTTTTTAGGTTGAATATCATCAACAGCTTCAACAACTTCTTTCACTATTGGTCTGCTTGGCGAACTTTCAACTACTTTTTCTGCTTGAGCAACTTCAGAAACTGGTTCTTGAAACTTATAATTTAATTCTTCCAATTCAACAAAAGCTTCTCTTATAGCTTCATGATATGCTCTTTTATAATCTTTAATTCTAGAAGTTGCCTCTTCAGTAATGTAAACATCGTTATTAAAACAATCTACCAATTTAATCTGCATTTTTGTGCTTAATAAACTAGATTTATTTACTACAATAGCTTTTAAAGTGGTACAAGCATTTTTTGCTGCATCTTCAGGAAATTTTTCATTGGATAAAAAAACATTAAAACCAGCTCTATTAAATAAAAACTTAGTTAAAGAGTTTATCTGATAAGCATCTTCTGTTTTTTGAAATTCATATTGAACAGGCACAATAATATATTTGTAGGTGTTCAAATTATTTTTTTGAGCATAACTTTGCGTTACAAAAAATGTTAAAGCGCAAATTATTAGTGAGATATTTTTAATCATTGTATTTTTTATTAATAAATATGTGAATTGTAAAAGTACTAATTTTTATGATTAACGATAATGTTTAGTCCTAATTGCATAGAAGCGCTTTTACTATTGTAAATATTTGAAAGATTTAACAAATTATCGGCTACTATATACGCATTAAACCAACCTAATTGGGTAGATAAACCTACACCAATATTAGCGTAACTAAACGGATCTACAGTATACGTTATTTTTGTGTTTAATTTTTTTGTTAGTTTTTTTTCGAAAAAAACAGTTGCCGCCATATAGCTATGTACCGCACCAAGAGTTGAAAAAAGCTGAAAACCTACTTTATTATTGTATGAATTGGCATCTAATAAAAAACGACAATCATCATAATCTCGCCCAAAAGAATACGTAACGGCTCCATACATTTTAAGTGGGCGCAATGATATATAATTTGAATAAATGGTATCTGTAACTACATTTTCTTCAAACTCATCTTGTAAATTAGTCCAGTAATCTTCAGGATTGTCTGGATCAAAATACAATTGTAATCCTTCAACACTATAATCACCATCAATACTATAAGATTCTGTGTTTTGTGTGTTGTTTATAAAGCCTAAATCTAACATACTTCCGGTAATTTCCCATTGTTCTTTTGGGTGATATGTAAAACCAACATCAATTCCCAAACCTAGATTACCGCCAAGTAATAATTTTTTTTGAATATACGCTGGATCTACAACATCATAATCGTCTAAAATTACACCAGATGTTTGCCCTAAAATATGAACGTTTTGTAAATGATGAACGTATAAATTATTGGTTCCTTCGGTAGTATATAATGTTCCTGAATTGTTTTTTGAACTAGCATTAAATGCTCCTGAATAAATTTTAGCCCTTGCTCCTACTTGTAAATCTTCACGTATTTTTTTTGATAAACCTATATGAAAAACCCCCAGCAACTCGGCTCTTGCCGAAAGTTTGTTTATGCTATATTTTTCATTATTAACACCGTTACCATTGTAAAACAAATCCACTAAATCTTTGGGAATTTTAGATAAAAAATCGAATTCTTGATAATATCCAAAGCTTAAATACGATTTATTAGGAAGCATAAAACCTGCATTAATTACGTCTAATTGCTCATTTACCATGGCAAATTCTGCCGTATTAAAATTATTAACAACAGCTTTAATTTTATCGTTAATATGAACTCCATTATCTGCAAAAACATCATACGCCGAAAAACCTGTAAAACCAGCATTGAATGATACTTGAGAAAGCAAGGGAACACCAACATGAAATTTATTGGAAACCTCGGCACCTGGATTTAATAACAATGTTTGAGGAAGTTTGGCAAAATCGTACAGTATTTGTTTATTTTGTGCAGATATAATTATACTTACAAAACAGAAAAGAATGGTTATTTTTCTCATATTTTTCTGAAATTAAAAAAAAGTTCTACAGACGATTGTAAGTTTAATTTATAGTCTTCATCACCAGAAAGTACTGTTCCATCGCCACTGTTGGACATTGTAATGCTAAAACCAAAATATTTTGCACTGTAAACAATATCTATTTCAGTTTGTGGAATTTCAATTATAGTAGTTGTTTTACCACTATTTGCCTCGATGTAAATTGATGGATTTAACTGATAAATTGGCGAACCGTTTTCATCATAAAAAATAACTTGTATTACAAAACTTCTATCAAAAGAATTTTCTGTTACCACTGTAAATTCTACTCTTTCAAGATAATCACGAGAAGCATCATTTATATTAGCAGCTACATAATCGCTTGTCCAAATAATTTCTTGATTATAATCATCTAAAAATTTAATAGGTTCTAAATCAAAATAAACCAGCGTTGCTTTATAAGATGTTTCAATTGAAGCATCATCTATTTGATCAAAATCTACATCTTTTGCACAACTTTGCAGCAAAAAGGTAACAATAATTATAAATATGTATTTAGGGATTTTCATACAGCTTAAAACGTTTAATTTAAAGTTATAGTACTTATAAGTAGTGTTTTATCTGTATTAAATTAGTTACCGACTTTACACTTTCACTTACAGGTTTGGCATTAAAATTACAAAAAATAACATCTAAACCAGCATTTTTAGCACCCATAATATCGGCTTCCCAATTATCTCCAATCATTATGGATTCTGAAAAATGAGCATTTGTAGCTTTTAGAGCATAATTAAAAATTAGTGGGTTTGGCTTTTTAACGCCAACTTCTTCTGATGTAATTATTTTATCGAAATAGGAGCTTAACCCTGAATTTTCAATTTTTTTGAACTGAACTTCATTAAAACCATTGGTTATTATATGCATTTTATAATTTGGTTTTAAATGCTCTAAAATTTCAAGAGCTCCATCAAAAAGTTTGTTGTTTTTTGGTAAATATTCTATGTAGTCTATTGCTAAATTATCTATTAACTCTAAATCTGCTTTGTACTTTATTTTAGCAAAAGCATCTCTTAGTCTGCCAATTCTTAACTCTTCTTTAGTAATTTTTTCTTCTCTATAAAGTTTCCAATAATTTTCATTAATACCTCTATAATAATTCAGAAATTTATCCATATTGGCATTTACCTGGTATTTTTTAAATATTGCCGTAAATGCTATATCTGAATTGGTTTCAAAATCCCAAAGTGTGTGATCTAAATCGAAAAAAATGTGTTT
>NZ_JBFHHX010000126.1:0-9520 GCF_041596795.1 Lutibacter sp. | reverse complement strand
CCTTTTAATTTTGGTTTTTTCTGAGCGAAACTGCTAGTTGAAATCATCAACAATACTAGTATTAAAACTATTTTTTTCATCTGTATATCTTTTATATAAATATAAGATACAATTTTTAAATAAAGGTCACAAAAATTACTAGAAAAAAGGCAATAAATATTTTTTAAAAAAAAGTGAAAAAATATTTGGTAATTAACTTTAAAGTAATTTAATTTGCACCCGTTATAAGCCGATGTAGCTCAGCTGGCTAGAGCAGCTGATTTGTAATCAGCAGGTCGTGGGTTCGAGTCCCTCTATCGGCTCAAAAGCACTAACCTTTTTAAGGTTAGTGCTTTTTTTTGAATATGAATTAAAGTGGATGAGAAGTTATCCTATGGCAGCCGATGGAATTCTTTCTTTCGACTCCAATAAAACACCAATCTTTTTTAGATTGGTGTTTTTTTTAGCTTTAAATTTAAAGGGACTTTTTAATTTTCTATAAATTAGAAAAAAATACTATTAAAATTTAGTAAATTCGCGGCATAACAAATCAATATATAGCATGCTTATAATAGGAATTGCAGGAGGTACTGGAAGTGGAAAAACAACGGTTGTAAATCAGATTTTACATGAATTACCTGCAGATGAAGTTTGCGTAATTTCTCAAGATTCGTATTACAACGCTACACACGAATTATCGTACCAAGAACGTACAAAAATTAATTTTGACCATCCAAAAGCTATTGATTTTGATTTATTAGTAAATCATTTAAACAAATTAAGAAAAGGTGAAGTAATAGAACAACCGGTATATTCGTTTGTTACACATGACCGAACCGTAGACACGTTAATTACACATCCAAGAAAAGTAGTTATTGTTGAAGGTATTTTAATTTTTAATAGCAAAGAATTAAGAGATTTATTTGACATAAAAATATTTGTTCACGCAGATACCGACGAGCGTTTAATTAGACGTATAAAAAGAGATATTGAGGAACGCGGACGCGATGTTAATGAAGTTTTAAATAGATACCAAAGCACGCTTAAACCAATGCATCAGCAATTTATTGAGCCTACAAAAAATTATGCCGATATTATTATACCAAATGACAGATATAATACCGTTGCAATTGATATTGTAAGAACTGTAATTAGTAATAAACTGAGGTAATTAAATATGACTTTTAAGCAATTTACAAATAAACCATTAGTAAAATTTATAACAAATAAGTATGTTGTAATTTTAACTGTTTTTATTGTTTGGATGTTGTTTTTTGATGAAAACTCTTATTTAACACACAGAGAATTTAACAGAGAAATTGATAAGTTAAATAGTGAAAAAGAATATTACAATACCGAAATAAATCATGACAACGATTTAATTAAAAAGCTTAAAAATAAAGAAGAGTTAGAAAAATTTGCACGAGAAGAATATAAAATGAAAAAGGACAATGAAGACATTTATATTATTGAATATGATACTTTAGAAGAAAAATAAAAATTTATTCCCTAACTTTTGCACTGTTGAACTATAAAAACTATGAGTATTTTATTTACAGATGAATTTCAACCTGGTTCTGCAGCTGCATGGAAACAAAAAATTCAATTTGAATTACAAGGTTCCGATTACAACAAAACACTTTTAACACCCACAAATGAAGGCATTACAATAAAACCTTTTTATCATGCCAATTATTTTGAAAAAGTTTTAGTTCCACCTTCTTCAAATAAATATAAAATTTGTCAGGCTGTTTATATAAAAACCGACGAAGAAGCAAATTCTTTAGCATTAACCTATATTGAAAAAGGTATGAATTCAATAAAGTTTATAGCTTTAAAGCCTTTTGATAGTACTATTTTATTTCAAAATTTACTACATAAAAACATTGAATTTCACTTTCATTTATCTTTTTTATCAGAAAAATTTATTGATGCACTTTGTAAAACCCTAAACTCTGAAACCATTTATTTAAATATAGATAGTATAGGAAATCTTGCCAAAACTGGAAATTGGTTTACTAATTTAAATGATGATTTTAACACAATAAATAGGTTGCTTAAAAAACATGAAAATAAAAACGTTATAGCTGTTAATGTTTCTATTTATCAAAATGCAGGTGCAAATACAGTTCAACAAGTTGCTTATGCTTTGGCACATGCAAATGAGTATTTTCAAAAATTTGGAGCAGAAATAGCTTCAAAAATTCAGTTTAATTTTGCTATAGGCAGTAATTTCTTTTTTGAAATTTCAAAAATAAGAGCCTTTACATACCTATATCAATTAATTTGTGAACAATACGCTATTGCAACAACCCCAATAATTTGTATTGAGCCTAGTTTTAGAAACAAAACACTTTACAACTATACAAACAACTGCCAAAGAACATCTTTAGAATTTACAAGTGGCGTGTATGGTGGCGCACACACAATTTTAAACAATCTACCCAACAAAACTAATTTAAATCAGTTACTTAGTTTAAAAGATGAATTAGCAAATAACAACAGCCAAGATATAACAACCGATAGTTATTATATAGAATCTATTACCAAACAAATTGCAGAAAAAGCATTATCTATTTTTAAAGAAATTGAAAATGGTGGTGGATTTTTACAACAGCTAAAAGACGGAACTATTCAACGTAAAATAGCCGAAAACGCTAAAAAAGAACAAGATAGCTTTAATACTGGCGAATCAATTTTAGTAGGTGCAAATAAATATAAAACACAAACTAAAGAAGATAAACTTAATTATTTTTCTGATGTACTAAATACACAAAACATTAGAAAAACACTTATTATTCCAATTGTTGCTAAAAGACTGTCTGAAAAAATAGAACAAAAGAAAATTTAAAATGAAGCGTAAAGATTTTTCCAAACTTTCTATTAAAACGCAAACTGAAAAAAATTCTTATTTTGAACATGAGGATTTTATTGCAGGAACCGCTCCATTTTTACGAGGGATAGACACCACCATGTTTATTCAAAAAAATTTAACCACACAATTATTAATCGATTTTTCAATTCCTAAAAAATGCAATAACTTTTTAAAAGAACATATTTTTACTGGATACAAAAATTGTGTATTTCACTTTAATACCTCAACAAACCCAGAAGCTTTAGGAATTATAGCAAACACAAAAGAAGATTTTAAAATTTTACTTCAAGAAATACCTTTAAACGATATTGAAATTACCCTAAGCGCCAACGAAGATATCATCTCAATATTAAAATTGTTTTTTGCTGCCGCTCACGAACTTGGATTTGATGAAAAAAACTTAAAAATATCAGTAGTTCTTAATCAAAAACAGCAATCAACTTTTATTGATGATTTCTTAATTTATATTGATAAAAATTTATCAAATTTTAAATCAATAACTATTTTACCATC
This sequence comes from Lutibacter sp., assembly GCF_041596795.1. GTDB lineage: Bacteria > Bacteroidota > Bacteroidia > Flavobacteriales > Flavobacteriaceae > Lutibacter. The sequence continues at coordinate 6,153 of NZ_JBFHHX010000126.1, read as the reverse complement.
TAAAACAAGTAAAGATTATAATCCAGAAACTGAACTTGCATATTTTTTGCTTGAATGCTTTTCATTTATTACTACTTTAATTTCCAAAGGCTTTAAAATTGATGAAATTGCACCAAAATTAGCCTTAACTATTGAGTTAGGTAAAAATCCTGTTGTAGAAATTTCAAAAATGAGAGCTGTAAGAATCTTGTGGTCAAAAATGCTGCTACAATTTCAGCCTAAAAACATAAAATCGTCTGCACTTAAAATACATTTAAACAGTAATTTTAGCTCGCATATAAAAGTTTTAAACGCAGTATTTGGTGGTGCACAAAGCGTAATTTCATCCAAAGCAGTTTTTCAAATAATTAACGAAGAAACCAACATAACACGTACCGTAGATCCTTGGGCAGGTTCTACAAGTATTGAAAAAAAAACTGAGGAAATAATTTTAAACTCTTGGGAGCTTTTTTTACAACTTCAAAAAAAATAATACTCTAAAAATAGTTTCATAAACTTCCTATTACACCTTATAAAATCATTGTAAAAAACTAGTTAATTTATTAAAATTGGTTATTACTGCTGAAAAAAAATTAAGTACTTTAGTTGAACTAAATTTTTTAGTTAAAAACATATTAGCATAATACTTTTAAAAATTTTACAATGCCAGAAAATTATTTCAAAAAATACCCAAACAAAGAAGGTTTTTTTAATGAATATGGTGGAGCTTTTATTCCGCCAAATTTAGAAGAAGAAATGAAAAAAATTAATGATGCGTATTTTTCAATTAGCAAGTCACATAAATTTATTGCTGAACTACGCGACATTCGCAAACACTTTCAAGGAAGACCAACACCTGTTTATCATTGTCACCGTTTATCTCAAAAATATGGTGGTCAAATTTATTTAAAACGAGAAGATTTAAATCACACAGGAGCACACAAATTAAATCACTGTATGGGAGAAGCCTTACTAGCTAAACATATGGGGAAAAAGAAATTAATTGCAGAGACTGGCGCAGGACAGCATGGTGTTGCTTTAGCAACAGCAGCAGCTTATTTTGGATTAGAATGTGAAATTCATATGGGCGAAGTTGATATTGCAAAAGAATACCCAAACGTACTTAGAATGAAAATTTTAGGTGCAAAAGTAATTCCTGTAACTCACGGATTAAAAACATTAAAAGAAGCGGTAGATAGTGCTTTTGAAGCATATTTAAAAGATCCTATTACTGCTATTTACTGTATTGGCTCGGTTGTTGGGCCACATCCTTTCCCAATGATGGTACGCGATTTTCAACGTATTGTTGGTATTGAAGCTAAAAATCAGTTTTTTGAAATGACTGGTGAGTTACCAGACAATGTTGTTGCTTGTGTTGGTGGTGGAAGTAATGCAATGGGAATATTTTCAGCATTTTTAGAAGATGATGAATGTAAATTATTTGGAATTGAACCAGGAGGAAAATCATTAGATAAATTAGGCGATCACGCTGCAACTATGACCAAAGGAAAACCTGGAATTATTCACGGTTTTAAATGTTATACTTTACAAGATGAAAAAGGCGAACCTGCTCCAGTGCACTCAATTGCCAGTGGATTAGATTATCCTGGTGTTGGGCCAGAGCACAGCATGTTAAAAGATTTAAACAAAGTAACATACGACAGCATTTCTGATGAAGAATGTATTGATGCCTTTTTTGAATTAAGCCGATTAGAAGGTATTATACCTGCCTTAGAAAGCTCACATGCTGTTGCATATGCCATTAAATTAGCTCAAAAATCTCCAAAAGAATCTATTTTAGTAAATTTAAGTGGTCGTGGAGACAAAGATTTAGACTACGTAGTTGAAAATTACGGAATCCGAGATTAATTTACTTTAAACTATATTAAAATTTAAAACCCTTAACTATAGCTTTTAAACTATAATTAAGGGTTTTGTAAAATTAAAAGAACTCTGTGTAAATATTTTTATTTTAGAATAAACTTACTGCTAATTGCACTCTTGCAATTTTAGTAGATGGATTCCACATTGTTGTTGCTGAAACCGGAATATTTAAATCCATAAGTTTTAACGTTTTTGAAGCCGTTAAACCAACATTAACAATGTCAAAATTTTCGTCTCCATCACCATATAAATGTGTATCTCCATTTAATGAGAATCCTGCACCAACATAACCACTTAAATTAACTTTTGAATTTCTAACTAAAGGGTAAGAAACCTGAACATATGATGAAGTACGTTGTTCAAAATCACCGTTTGTATCATATTGTGAATCTCCGCTACCAAATAATAAAAAGTCAGCTTCTAAAGTTAAAGGGAAACTTTCACCAAAATTATAAGATGTTCTTAAATCTAATAAATGCCCTGTAGTTTCTTTGTCATAATCCCAAACATCTGGAGCAGCAACACCTCTTGTATTAAATAAATCCCATAATCCAATTGAGAAACCATTTTTTGCATATTGCATGTAATAGTTTATTTCTTTGTAATGTGTTCCGTCAGCATCATTAGACATAGACATTCCACCCCAAAAACCTGTTGTAAAACTACCAGACTCATTTAATTTAAAAGTTGTAAGAACCATAACTAAAGGTTTATCTGTAATAACCAAACCTCTCCACAAGTGGTTTGATTGAACACTTACTGAAAAATCAACAGGTCCATCCTTCAATTCAGCTTCTTGAGCCACACTCATTTGAACAGAACATACTGCCAACAATACTATTAATACTAATTTTTTCATTATTATATTTTTAAATTTTATTAACTAATACTATTAAACTAAAGCAACATATAATAAAGCTGCAATAACACAACCAATAATTGGACCTACAACAGGAATCCAAGCGTATCCCCAATCGCTTTTACCTTTTACCGGTAAAATAGCGTGCATAATTCTTGGTCCTAAATCACGTGCTGGATTAATAGCATAACCAGTTGTTCCACCTAATGATAAACCAATTACCCAAACCAAAAACGCTACTGGAACAGCACCAAGTGAACCTAATCCAATAATGGCTTTAGCATCTACATCTCCCATAATATCAAGACTTGGTCCTGCTAAGTAAAATATTACAAACACCAATACAAATGTTCCAATAATTTCACTAATTAAGTTAGAGAACGTGTTTTTAATTGCTGGACCTGTACTAAAACAAGCTAATTTACCACCTTCATCATCAGTTGCATTAAAATGGTCTTTATAAAACAACCATACTAAAAATGCTCCTAACATTGCTCCAATCATTTCACCTGCAATATATTCAGGTACTAAACTCCAAGACATTTTTCCTGCAGTTGCCAGAGCAATTGTTACCGCAGGGTTTAAATGAGCTCCACTATATGGACCCGCAACAACAACTCCAACAAAAACCGCCAAAGCCCAACCTGTTGTTATAACAATCCAACCTGAATTGTTTCCTTTTGTTCCGTTTAGAACAACATTTGCTACAACTCCGTTACCTAATAAAATAAGCAACATTGTTCCTAATATTTCTGCTACTAGTATAGACATACTTTAATTTTTTATAATTATTAAATAATTTATTAATCTTCAATCCAGTTTTGAGCACATTTTACTGCTTTATGCCAGTAACGTAACATGTCTTCAACTTTACCATTCTCCATTTTTGGGAAAAATTCTTTATCCACACTCCATTGAGCTTGAATATCATCAACACTATCCCAATATCCTACGGCTAAACCTGCTAAATAAGCAGCACCTAACGCTGTAGTTTCTAATGTTTTTGGACGAATGATTTTAAATCCGAATAAATCTGATTGAATTTGCATTAATAAATTACTAGCAGCAGCACCACCATCAACTCTTAATTCAATACTTTTTTCACCTGCATCAGCTTCCATAGCTTTTACAATGTCATATACTTGAAAAGCAATTCCTTCTAAAGTAGCACGAGCTATATGCGCATCTGTAGTTCCACGAGTAATTCCCATCATTGCACCACGAGCATATTGATCCCAGTAAGGAGCTCCTAGACCTGTTAAAGCAGGAACAAAATACACACCACCATTATCTGGAACTGTTTCAGCTAAATGATTAATACCAGGAGCTGTTTTTACAACTTTTGCACCATCACGCAACCATTGTATAGCAGCACCACCAACAAATACACTTCCTTCTAACGCATAGGTAGTTTTACCATTTATTTTCCACCCAACTGTGGTTAATAAATTATTTTCTGAATAAACTGCTTTTTCACCTGTGTTCATTAATAAGAAACATCCTGTTCCATAAGTGTTTTTAACCATACCTGGCTTAGTACACATTTGCCCGAATAATGCTGCTTGTTGATCTCCAGCCATCCCTGCAATAGGAATTTTTGTTGAAAATAAAGTTGTTGCTGTAGTTCCGTAAATTTCACTACTTTCTTTTACTTCTGGTAAAATTGCTCTTGGAATATTAAATAATTTTAATAATTCTTCATCCCATTCTAATGTATGAATGTTCAACAACATAGTTCTACTTGCGTTAGAAACATCAGTAATAAACATTTTACCTCTTGTTAATTTCCAAACTAAAAACGTATCTACAGTACCAAAGCATAATTTTCCTGCTTCAGCTTTTTCACGTGCTCCTTCAACGTTATCTAAAATCCACTTTAACTTTGTAGCAGAGAAATAAGCGTCTAATACCAATCCTGTTTTCTTTTTGATCATATGAATATGACCTTCCGCTTTTAATTCATCACAATATTTAGCCGTTCTTCTATCTTGCCATACAATTGCATTGTAAATTGGTTCACTAGTTTCACGATCCCACACAATAGTAGTTTCTCTTTGATTTGTAATACCTATTGCAGCAATTTCTTCTCCAGAAATTCCTTCTTGAGCTACTACTTCAGCAGCCACAGATATTTGAGATGACCATATTTCATTTGGATCGTGTTCCACCCATCCTGGTTTAGGAAAAATTTGTTCGAATGGTTTTTGTGAAACTCTTACAATTTCACCATTGTGATTGAATAAAATCGCTCTGGATGACGTTGTACCTTGATCTAAGGCTAATATTAATTTACTTTTCATTATATATTGGGTTTACTGGTTAATAATTATTATTCTATTTATTTTGGTTAATTTTTACTATTATATTTATAAAATGTAATTCATTGTTACACTTAAATAATCTTCCACTTGTTTGGTTTGCCAAGCTTCATCTTTTCCTAATTCTTTAGCCATTATTTCCGCTACTTTAGCAGCCATTTTTATACTTTCACGAGCATCTAACAATTGGCATCTTGTTCTACGTGCTAAAAAATCTTCTACCGTACGGCACATTTCATTCTCAACTGCCCATAACACCTGAGCTTCAATAACTTGAAGTTTTTCGCTTATATAATTTTTATTACTGTTTTTTGAAGCCAATTCTAAAATTGCAGCCTCGTCAGACCCATAGAAATACAAAGGGTTATTATGATCTACATTTTCTTTATATCCGTGTATTTTTAAATGCTTTGTTTTAGTAGGTATTTTAGCCCATCCGTTTTTAACTTCGGTTTTATCAACTAAATCTTCACCCATTTTTCTATAAGTAGTCCATTTTCCACCAACCATAGTTAATAAACCTGAATCAGATGTAAAAATTTTATGACTTCTAGAAATTTCTTTTGTTTTCTTACCTTCTCCTTTAGCTGCTGCCAATGGTCTTAACCCTGCAAAAACACTTAATACATCACTGCGTTTAGGCGCTTTGGTTAAATACCTAGAAGCAGTTTTTAAAATAAATTCTATTTCTTCTTCTAATGCAATTGGTTCTAATGATTCTTGCTTTATAGGAGTATCTGTTGTACCAACTACAACTCTTCCGTGCCAAGGCACTAAAAATAATACTCTACCATCATCCGTTTTAGGAATCATAATAGCATCATTATCTGGCAAGAAAGACTTATCTAATACTAAATGCACACCTTGACTTGGCGCTATTGTTTTTTCAGCGTTTGGAGAATCCATCATTAAAACATCATCAGCAAAAACCCCGGTTGCATTCACAACCTGCTTTCCTTTTATTTCGTATGTTTTTTCACCTTCCTCATCAAAAAACTTCACTCCACAAACCATTCCTTTATCATCTTTCAACAATCCATTAACTGAACAATAGTTAATTACTATAGCTCCAAGTTCTGTAGCACTTTGAAGTGTATTAATAGCCAAACGAGT
>NZ_JBFHHX010000125.1:0-9530 GCF_041596795.1 Lutibacter sp. | reverse complement strand
CCGTATGGAGAACAAAAAATAATTTATACAGATTGGACTGCAAGTGGTCGTTTTTACCGCCCAATTGAAGAGAAAATACTCAATCAATTTGGTCCGTTTGTGGCCAATACTCATACCGAAACTTCCATTACAGGATCTGCAATGACAATGGCATATCACAAAGCCAGAAACATTATTAAGGCACACGTAAATGCAAGTAAAGATGATGTGTTAATTACCGATGGTTTTGGAATGACAAGTGTGGTGAATAAGTTTCAACGCATATTAGGTTTAAAGGTTTCAGAGAATTTAAAGAATTACACAACTATACCAAATGATTTGCGTCCTATTGTGTTTATTTCTCATATGGAACATCATTCAAACCAAACATCTTGGTTAGAAACCATTGCAAATGTAGAAATTATACCTTGTGAAGATTCTGGTCTTATTTGTTTTAATAGTTTTGAAAAATTATTGGATAAATATAAAGATAGACCAATAAAAATTGCATCTGTTACTGCTTGTTCTAACGTAACAGGAATTAGAACTGATTATTACAAAATAGCCAAAATTATTCATCAAAATGGAGGTTTGTGTTTTGTAGATTTTGCCTGTTCTGCGCCGTATGTAAAAATTGACATGCATCCAACAGACGAAGAATCGTATTTAGATGCTATTTTCTTTTCACCACATAAATTTTTAGGTGGTCCAGGTTCATCGGGAGTGTTGGTTTTTAATAAAAAATTATATAAAAATTTAATACCCGATAATCCAGGAGGAGGAACAGTAAATTATACAAACCCTTGGGGAGATCACGATTATGTAGATGATATTGAAACCCGCGAAGATGGAGGAACTCCAGGGTTTTTACAAACTATTAAAACAGCACTTTCTATTCAGTTAAAAGAAAAAATGGGTGTTGAAAATATCTTAAAAAGAGAACACGAAATTAATGAAATTGTTTTTGAAAAATTATCAAAAATATCGAACCTTACTATTTTAGCCGATCAACATAAAGAAAGGTTAGGTATTTTTTCATTTTATATTAAAAATGCACATTTTAATTTAATTGTAAAATTATTGAATGATAGGTTTGGAATTCAAACGCGCGGAGGTTGCTCATGCGCTGGAACGTACGGTCATTTTTTATTACACGTAGATCAGCAAACATCTAAAGGTATAGAAAAACAAATATTGGAAGGTTGTATGGTTGAAAGACCAGGATGGATTAGAATGTCCATTCATCCAACTATTTCAAATGCTGAAGTGTTATATGTTTGTGAAAGTATAAAGCAAGTAGCTGAAAATCATTTAAAATGGTCTGAAGATTATGAATACAATGCTGCAAAAAATGAATACATTCATAAAACAGCAAAGTCTATAGAAACAGAAATAGTAAATAATTGGTTTGAAAAAGAATAATAGGGACACAAATTTTTTATATTTGATCCTCTTATAAAAAAAAGATTTAATGGATAATTTTATATTTTTTCTAAAGGCTGGTTTGTTTCATGTATTAGATTGGAAAGCCTACGATCATATACTTTTTTTAATTGCATTAGCAGTTGTTTATGATTTTAAAAACTGGAAAAAAATACTTTGGTTAATAACATTGTTTACCATTGGGCATACGTTAACGTTAATTTTAGCGGCCTATAAAGTTGTAAACGTAAGTTCACAATGGATAGAGTTTTTAATTCCGTTAACTATTATTATAACTGCGCTTGTAAACATATTTTATGGTAAAAACACTGCAAAACAAACCAAAACAAATACCAATTTAATTTTCGCCTTATTTTTTGGGTTAATTCACGGTTTAGGTTTTTCTGGCTATTTTAAAATGTTAATTGGTAGTTCAACAAGTAAATTTATTTCATTGTTAGAATTTGCTTTAGGAATTGAAATAGCTCAAATAATTATTGTTTTAGCTATATTAAGTTTAGGTTTTTTAGTGCAAAAAGTATTCAGATATTCAAAAAAAGAGTGGATATTAATTGTTTCATCTTTTGTTATTGGAGTAACTTTACCAATGCTAATTGGTGCCATCTTTTGGTAAAAAATTAACGTATCCTTTAACAGAAACATAGTAATTTAGAAGTTTTTAAAATAGAGATGAATATGAAGCAATTAAAATACGATCGGGCATATATGAGAATGGCGTTGGAATGGGCAAAACTGTCTCATTGCGAACGAAAGCAAGTAGGAGCTTTAATTGTGAAAGAAAGAATGATAATTTCAGATGGTTTTAATGGAACACCAACCGGATTTGAAAACTGCTGTGAAGAAGATGGAACTACAAAATGGTATGTTTTACATGCTGAGGCAAATGCTATATTAAAAGTTGCAGGTTCAACACAATCTTGTAAAGATTCTACGTTATATATTACATTGTCGCCTTGTAAAGAGTGTAGTAAATTAATTCATCAGTCTGGTATTAAAAGAGTTGTGTATGCAGATGAATATAAAGATACTTCTGGATTAGAGTTTTTAAAAAAAGCAGGTGTAGAATTGACCTATCTTAAAGATTTAAAATGAGTAAAAAAAGAACATATTTACCCTTAATTATTGGAATTGCCATTGCTGTAGGGATTTTTATTGGATCAACATTGAATTTTAAAAACAAATCGGTTTTATTTAATTCAAATTCCAAAGAAGCAAAAATTAAACGATTAATAAATTACATTCAATATGATTATGTTGATAAAGTAAATACCGATAGTTTATTAGATAATGCAATCTCTGAGATGCTATTAAAATTAGATCCACATTCTGTATATATTCCAAAAGATGAATTGGGAGCAGTTACTGAAAGTATGGAAGGTAAATTTGTTGGTATTGGTGTATCTTTTTTAATGTATAATGATTCCGTTGCTGTAACTGGAGTAATTAAAGGTGGACCAAGTGAAAAAGCCGGTTTAAAAGCTGGAGATAGAATTATTGTAGCAGGAAAAGATTCTTTATTCGGAAAAAGCATTCAAAAATTAGCAGGTGTTTCAGATATAGAAAAAGGTTCTTTTTTGGCAAGTAGAAAAATATCAGATGCTGTTATGCAATCATTAAAAGGAGAGCCGCAAACGTCTGTAAACGTTACCGTTTTTAGAAGATCTGAAAACAAAAAATTAAAATTTAATATAGTTCGTGGTGAAATTCCTTTAAAAAGTGTTTCATCATATTATATGATTAATAAAGAGTTAGGATATATAAATATTGATCGATTTGCAAGAACAACCTATGATGAATTTAAAGAAGGCTTAGATGATTTAATTTCGAAAGGAATGAAATCTCTTGTGTTGGATTTAAGAGGAAATCCAGGTGGTTACATGGATATTGCAAATAGTATTATTGATGAGTTTTTAGAGGATGGAAAACTAATTGTATTCACAAAAAATAAAAATGGCGAGGTAGACAAATCTTTTGCCACTAAACGAGGAGATTTTGAGAATGGAAAAGTATATGTTTTAATAGATCAAAATTCAGCTTCTGCAAGTGAAATTGTAGCCGGAGCCTTGCAAGATAATGATAAAGGTGTTATTGTAGGAAGAAGATCTTTTGGAAAAGGCTTGGTACAGCAAGAAATGGATTTAGGAGATGGATCGGCGGTAAGATTAACAACTTCACGTTATTACACCCCAACAGGAAGGTCTATTCAAAAACCATACAATCATAAAGAAACAACTACTTATGATAACGAATATTTAGAAAGAATTCACAACGGAGAGCTTATTTTTAAAGACAGTATAAAGGTTGATGATGCTTTAAAATACAAAACCCCAAAAGGAAAAATTGTGTATGGTGGTGGTGGAATTATTCCAGATGTATTTGTGGCTATAGATACGGTTAATACGTTTAGTAATCAGCTTTATGGAGGTTTAAACGATTTTGTTTTTAAATATATTGATAATCATAGAGTGAAAATGAGTGCGTGGAAATTAGATGATTTTGTTGAAAAATTTGATAAAGACAATAAAGTTTTCAATCAGTATATAAAAGAATTAGATTTAAAAACACCGCTTTCGCCAATGGATAAAGAGAATTTAAAAGTGTATTTAAATGCTTTTATGGCTCGTAATTTATTTGATGAAACAGGCTATTTTATAATTACTCAAAAAAAGGACAGAATGATTTTAAAAGTTCTGGAATTAGAATCTAAAAAATAAATTTGACAACTACTAAAAACATATATTTCGCTTCTGATCAACATTTTGGTGCGCCAACGGTTGAAAAAAGTAAAATCCGTGAACAAAAATTTGTAAATTGGTTAGATTCCATAAAAGACGATGCAGAGCATATTTTTTTACTAGGTGATTTATTCGATTTTTGGTTTGAATATAAAAAAGCAGTCCCAAAAGGGTTTGTACGTGTTTTAGGAAAGTTAGCAGAATTAAGCGATAGCGGAATTAAAATTCATTTTTTTGTAGGAAATCATGACCTTTGGATGGAAGATTATTTTAAAACCGAATTAAATATTCCAACCTATTACAAACCAACCGAATTTGTATTTAATAATAAAACCTTTTTAATTGGTCATGGAGATGGTTTAGGACCTGGAGATAAAGGCTATAAAAGAATGAAAAAAGTATTTACTAATTCATTCTCTAAATGGCTATATCGTTGGTTACATCCTGATATTGGTATAAAATTAGCGCAATATCTTTCAATAAAAAACAAATTAATATCAGGAGAAGAAGATGTAACATTTTTAGGTGAAGAAAATGAGTGGTTAATACTGTATTGCAAGCAAAAATTAGCCCAAAAACACTACCATTATTTTTTGTTTGGACATCGCCATTTACCTATGGAAATTAATCTTTCTAAAACATCAAAATACATAAATACCGGAGATTGGATAACGCATTTTACCTATGCTGTTTTTAATGGCGATGAAATGTTGTTAAAATCTTATTAAACCTAGCCTTTTCAGTTATATTTTAACCAATTTTTAACAAGAATTTAAAAAATATTTCAGCTATTTGCATCGTGTTATAAAGCATGTAAAATTCACGCGTTTAAAAACAATAAATATGATTCAAGAAAATAATAGTTCCGTAGATATTAGAGCTATCAATGAAAAAATAGAAAAAGAAAGTGCCTTTGTTGATTTGTTGATTATGGAAATGAACAAAGTAATTGTTGGTCAGAAACATATGATTGAACGATTATTAATTGGTTTATTGGGTAATGGACATATTTTATTAGAAGGTGTGCCTGGATTGGCAAAAACACTTGCCATAAACACATTAGCAAAAGCCGTTCAGGGAGATTTTAGTAGAATTCAGTTTACACCAGATTTATTGCCAGCCGATGTTGTTGGAACAATGATTTACAGTGTAAAAGACAATGATTTTACTATTAAAAAAGGACCAATTTTTGCAAACTTTGTATTGGCAGATGAGATAAACCGTGCGCCTGCAAAAGTGCAATCGGCTTTATTAGAAGCAATGCAAGAGCGCCAAATTACAATTGGAGACACTACTTTTAAGTTAGATGTTCCATTTTTAGTAATGGCAACACAAAACCCTGTTGAGCAAGAAGGAACATATCCTTTACCAGAAGCACAAGTAGACCGTTTTATGCTAAAAACCGTAATTGACTATCCAAAAATGGATGAGGAGCAATTAATTATGCGTCAAAATTTAAACGATGGTTTTGCAAAAGTAAACGCTGTTGCATCTTTAGAGCAAATTAACAGAGCGCGTATGGCAGTGAAAGAAGTATACATGGATGAAAAAATTGAAAAGTATATTTTAGATATTATTTTTGCCACACGTTTTCCAGAAAAATATAATTTATCTGATTTAAAAGGATTGATAAGTTTTGGTGCTTCGCCACGTGGAAGTATTAACTTAGCAATGGCAGCAAAATGTTACGCTTTTATTAGAAGAAGAGGTTATGTAATTCCTGAAGATGTAAGAGCTGTAGTACACGATGTGTTACGTCATAGAATTGGAATTACCTACGAAGCTGAAGCTGAAAATATTACTTCAGAAGATATCATCAATAAAATTGTTAACGAAGTAGAAGTACCTTAGAGAGTTTAAATGTTTAAGGGTTTAGCTGTTTAATATAGTTAAACTAGTTACAATTACATAATTTAACAATTCAACAAATAAACAACAATTGGATACTAAAGAAATACTTAAAAAAGTTCGAAAAATTGAGATTAAGACACGTCGTTTGTCCGATCACATATTTTCAGGCGAATATCACAGTTCGTTTAAAGGACGTGGTATGACTTTTTCTGAAGTACGTCAATACCAATATGGTGATGATGTAAGAGCAATTGACTGGAATGTTACCGCACGTTACAACGAGCCCTTTGTAAAGGTTTTTGAAGAGGAACGTGAGTTAACTATGATGTTAATGATTGATGTAAGCGGATCTGAATTTTTTGGAACCACACAACAATTTAAAAGAGATACTATTACAGAAATTGCCGCAACATTAGCGTTTTCAGCAATTCAAAATAATGATAAAGTTGGTTTGTTGCTTTTTTCGGATGAAGCAGAATTATTTATTCCGCCAAAAAAAGGGAAAAGTCACGTACTACGTATAATTAGAGAATTAATAGATTTTCAACCAAAAAGCAAAAAAACAAGTGTTAACAATGCATTAAAATTTTTGTCGAGTGTAATGAAGAAAAAAGCCATTGTATTTGTGCTATCAGATTTTATGGATGATCATTACGAACATACTTTAAAAATTGTTGGCAGAAAACACGATGTTACTGGAATTAGAGTTTTTGATAAACATGATGCTGAAATGCCAAATTTAGGAATGGTACCAATGTTAGATGCTGAAACTGGTAAAACAATGTTAGTAAATACAGCTTCAAAAAGTGTGAGAGATAGCTATACAGCACATTATTTAAATTCGGTAAATTATTTTGAAAAATCTTTTAATCATAGTGGTGCAGGAATTATTAGTACTAGAGTTGATGAAAGTTATGTAAAAAAATTACTAGGTTATTTTAAACAAAAAGGAGCAAGATAATTAATGAAATTGATTGGAGCGATAGAGGTTAAAATGAAAAAACAGGTTTTATATTTTATATTGTTTGTTGGGTTTTTTGGGTATGCTCAAGAAAATCCAGTATCTATTTCGGTAGATACAACTGCCATTAGAATTGGTGAGCAAATTCATTATAAAATTTTAGTAAAAGGAAAAAACAATATCATTTTTCCAACACTTAAATTAGATAGCTTAAGAAAAGTTGAACTAGTTGAAGCTTTACCAACCGATACTTTAAAAAATCAACTTGAAAAAAAGTACTTGCTAACAAGTTTTGATAGTGGTGTATATGTAATTCCGCAGCAAGTAATTTTAATTAATAATACAAAGTATCTTACAGATTCATTACTGATAAATGTAGCAACCGTAAAAGTTGATACATTAAAACAAAAAATGTTTGAAATTAAAGCTATTAAAAGTGAACCTAAAACTTTTGATGATTACAAACATTTATTATGGTGGCTTTTATTGCTAATAGCTGTTATTGCAGTAATTCTATATTTTGTATTCAGAAAGAAAAAAGAAGAAGAAGTAATTGTTTATGTTGCGCCAATTCAAGAAGCATTTTTACGCTTAAAGGAATTAGATGAAAAACAATTATTACAACAAAATAAAGTAAAAATTTACTATTCAGAATTAACAGATATTGTTAGAACTTATATAGAAAAAGATATTAAAATTCCGGCATTAGAATCTACAACTAACGAGTTGATAGAAACCATTAAAGATTTTAATGAATCTAGCAATATGGGTATTTCAAAAGAAACCATTCAACAGTTAAAAACAGTATTGCAAAGTGCCGATTTAGTGAAATTTGCAAAATCAAATCCAATTCTTGAAGAAATTAGAAGCGATAGAAATAGTGTTGAGAAAATTTTGAAAGACACCCAAACAGCAGTACACAAAAGCGATGCTGTTGAGGTTGAAGAAAATTTGGAGAATGCTATTAAAACTGTAACAAATCCTGCAAAGAAGAAGAAGAAAAATAATATTGTAAAATATGTTTTAATAGGAGTTGCTGTTATTGTACTTGTTTTAGGAGCTATTGGTTTTTACAGCTATAAATATGTTAAAGAAAATGTTATTGGAAATACATCATCAGAAATGATGGATAAACAATGGTATATATCTGCATATGGTTATCCGGCAATTACATTAGAAACACCAGAAATTTTAAAATCACTTTCAGTTCAAATGCCTGAAAATGGAATAGCTGCTGTTGGAGATTTTTCGAGCTATAATTACGGAAGTTTAATAGGTAATTTTTATATAGAAGTTTCAACTATTCACTTTTTTAGTGAATTAGAAAGTTTTGATTTAGATGGTGGTGTAGAAGGTGCATTAAATCAAATAGAAACAATGGCTGGAGTAGCGTTTAAAAATATTAAACAAGATGATGTTGAATTGAATGGAGTTAATGGAAAACAGGTTTATGCAAATTATAACGCTACAAATCAATTAACCCAAAAAGAGGAAGAGTATCAATTAACAATGTTGCTTTTTGCTAATACAAAGGCAATGCAGCAAGTGTTGGTGACTTGTTTAAGTAATGATCCTTCTGCAAAAAAGGTAAGTGAAAGAGTAATTAATTCAGTATCCATAAATAGATAAGTATGTTTGAGAATTTTGAATTTTTACATCCGCAGTTTTTATGGTTATTAGTACTAATACCAATTATTGCAATTTGGTTTTACGTAATTAGAAAAACAGATAGTGCAACGCTATTAGTGTCTAGCACCAAAGGTTTTCAGGCAAAACCATCTATAGTTTCTAAATTAAAACCAATTCTGCCAATATTAAGATTAGTTGCAATTACTTTGTTAATTGTTGCATTGGCTAGGCCAAGAGTAGTATCGGTAAGTCAACATACCAAAACAAACAAAGGAATTGACATTGTTATGGCAATTGATGTTTCTGCAAGTATGTTAGCCCGCGATTTAAAACCAAATAGGTTAGAAGCACTTAAAAAAGTGGCTGCACAATTTGTAAACCAACGTCCAAATGATAGAATTGGAATAGTGGTTTATGCAGGTGAAAGTTTTACCCAAACACCTATCACAAGCGATAAAAGAATAGTTCAAAAAACTATTTCAGAGTTAAGTTGGGGAAGCTTAGAAGGCGGAACTGCCATTGGAATGGGGTTGGGTTCTGCGGTAAACAGATTAAAAGATAGTAAAGCAAAAAGTAAAGTAATTATTTTATTAACTGATGGAGTTAATAATACAGGATTTGTAGATCCAAAAACAGCTACAGAATTGGCAATTGGATTGGGAATTAAAGTATATACCATTGGATTAGGAACAAACGGAATGGCATCATTCCCTTACGCAAAAGATCCTAGAACAGGTGAGTTATTGTTTAGAAATTTACCTGTTGAAATAGATGAAGCCTTGCTTAAATACATTGCAAAACAAACTGAAGGGAAATATTTTAGAGCTACAGATAACTCTAAATTAAAAGCCATTTATAACGAAATTAATAAACTGGAAAAAACAGAAATAGAGGAGTTTAAATATTATAACTATCAAGAAGATTACAGAATT
>NZ_JBFHHX010000124.1:0-9555 GCF_041596795.1 Lutibacter sp. | reverse complement strand
TCCATGTGGCCCATCCGACATCCAAATTTCAGGAATTCCTAAACGGTCAACTCCAGGTGTTGAAAATTTGGATTGTGCATGGCACATTGCAACTTTTTCTTCTAATGTAAGTTGAGATATAATGTTATTAATTTTTTCTTCCATTTGCTCATTTTCATTTTTAACAACTGTTTTTTGCGCGTATACAGCCAAATTAGTAGCTAATATGCATAAACCAACTATTAATAATCTACATTTTTTTAATCTATTTGTTTTAATCTTCATTTTTTATGTTTTACTTTTTAAATAAGAAATTTAATTTAGTTAGTTTATTATTTTAAAAGGATTTCCTTTAATAATTAAATTTTTAGATAATACGTTGTTACTTTTTCTACCTTTAACATTGGGTTGTTCACCACCAACAGCAATTGAGATTTCTTGTTCAATTACTATTTGTTCGTAATTTTCATTTACAATTGCTAATTGTTTAGGTGTAACGCTGAAATTAACAGTTTTAGTTTCTCCAATTTTCAAATAAATTCTATCAAATCCTAACAATGTTTTAGAAGGGTTTAAACCATCGTCTGTTAATTTAGTAAGATATAACTGTACTACTTCTTCACCATCAAAATTTCCAGTATTTTGAACATCAACAGAAACCATTAAATTATTAGTTGTTTCAATTGAATTTGGGATGTTTAAATTTGAATATTTAAAAGATGTAAAACTTAATCCATGGCCAAAAGGGTAAAGAGCATCACCTTTAAAATAACGATATGTTTTACCTTTCATATTATAATCGGAAAATGGAGGAATGTCATTAATATCCTTATAAAAAGTAAGAGGTAATCTACCTGCTGGATTATAATCGCCAAAAATAACATCGGCAATAGCAGTTCCACCAGCTTGCCCAGGATACCAAGCTTCTATAATTGCTGGAATATTCTCGTTTTCCCAATTAATTGCCACAGCACTTCCATTAAGTAAAACCAATACCATTGGTTTTCCCAATTTCTTTAATTTTTTCATTAAATCTGTTTGAGTTTTTGGTAGGTTAACATCTAATCTATCACCTCCTGAAAATCCATCAACTTTTACTTTCATTTCTTCTCCTTCTAACAGTGGACTTAAACCCATACATAACACAATAAGATCAGATTCTTGTGCTAAATTAATAGCCTCTTGTTCTAATAAACTTGTTGGAGCTTCCCATAAGAATCGCATAATGGCATACTCTGTATTATTTTGCTTGTACTCTAATTTAATTTTATACGATTTGTTTGCCTCTAAAGTAACATATTCATATTCTTTTTTAGGGTGATGTACATCTTCTCTTTGAACTAAAAGCTCATCATTTAAATACAACTTCATTCCAGAAAAAGCTTCACCTCCCAATGCGTATTTTCCCGTTTTTTGAACGGAAATATAACCAGTCCAACGAACAGAAAAATGATCATAATTAATATCATTAAAAGGGGATGAGGTTCCCCAAATAAAATCAACTTTTTTATCTATTTGGGTATGTTTTGGAGTACCTTCACATGTTAAATTTGAAAAATACTCAGCATTTAATCCGTTTGTTTGTAAATTTTCATCAGTAAATAAAACCGAGGTTGGAATTGCTTCAAAAATTGGTAATCCCTCTGCAGTTTTGCAACCAACCGCAAAATTAACTTCAGCATTGGGTAATTTTTCAATTATTCCTTTTAAAGGTGTTATTGGGTTTGATGGATACCCGTTGTAATTGCCAAGTAATACTTCTAAATCATTAGAATTAGGACCAATTACTGCTACTTTTTTTACGTTTTTACTAAAAGGTAATAAATTACCTTCATTTTTTAATAACACTAAAGATTTTCGGGAAGTTTCTAAAGCTAATAATCTATGAGTTTCAGAATCTACTACGTTATACGGTATTTTTTCATAAACAACCGCACCTTCAGGTGCAAATAAACCCAATTTTAAACGAGCCACAATTAATCTTTCTAATGAAACGTTTAATTCACTTTCGGTAATATGTCCATTTTTTACAGCTTCAACTAATGCAGGATACGAATCTCCACAGTTTAAATCGGTTCCTGCTTTTACTGCCATGGCAGCTGCTTCTTGCTTACTTTTTGTTACTTCATGAGCTCCTTCAGTATAAAAATCTTTTATTGCCCAACAATCTGAAACAATATAACCTTTAAAGCCCCATTTTTTTCTAAGTAAATCACTTAAATTAATATTTCCACAACATGGTAAACCGTTGTAACTGTTGTATGCGCACATTACCGAATATACACCAGCCTCTTTAACCACTTTTTCAAATTGAGGACTATAGGTGTTAATCATGTCGTAGGGTGTAGGATTAACATTAAAACTATGTCTGTCAATTTCCGGACCACTGTGTACCACAAAGTGTTTAGCTGTAGCAATTAATTTATAATAAGTTGGATCATCACCTTGTAATCCTTTAATAAACTGAACTCCAAGTTCACCGGTTAAATATGGATCTTCACCATAAGTTTCCATTCCTCTTCCCCAACGTGGATCTCTAAAAATATTAATGTTAGGTGTCCAATAGGTTAATCCTTGGTAAATGCCTCTTTTATTTCTGCTTGCAAATTCATGATGTTTGGCTCTAGCTTCATCAGAAATAGCATTTGCAACATTATACATTTGCTTTTTATCCCACATTGCTCCCATACCAATAGCTTGTGGAAAAACTGTTGCAACGCCTGCTCTGGCAACTCCGTGTAAACATTCATTCCACCAATTATATTCTGGAATTTCCAATCTATTAATTGCTGGAGATTCATAATTCATTTGTGAAACTTTTTCTTCTAAAGTCATTAATGAAACTAGGTGTTTTGCTCTATTCTCAAAAGTTTCATTTGGATTTTTATGAATTGGTTGATTTACGGTACACGAAAAAAGAAATATTGATGTAATCATTAAAACGCTTAATTTATTCATTATTATTTAATGTTGAAATTTGTAAAAATAGTTGTTCTACTTATAGCAATTATAAAGTATTTAAAACTATTTATTATATTAATTATTTAATTGGATTAATTAAGGTAATTGTAGTTAACTACTATAATTTATAAAGTAACCAGGTAACGGAGAATGTTTAAAACCTAAATTAATATGAAATTACTTTTATTATAGTATTTAGGATTTTTTTAAATAATAATAGGTATTCTCAACCGACCTAAATTACGGATCTGAAGTGAATACCTATTAAATTAAACTTAATTAAAAAATTTATATTATTACTTATTCTGGTTTAAAAACCCATGTCCATCCTGTACCATAAACTTCACTGCTTGATACATATAAAACAAGTTCATCTTCTGTAAGAGAAACTATTTGATAAATACCATCAGAATTTCCTGCACCACCAGTTCTATTTCCTCCTAAAAGAGGTTGGTCATTTATTTGTAATTTTTGATTAGTTACATCTAACACAAAACTTCCTGAAGCACCTACAGCACCTGCATCAGAATAATATGTATAATTTGCTGCACCATTTAAATCGAAATGCATTTTTCCGTTAGGATCTGGGCTACAACAGTCGCCTGCATTCCACCATAAAGTATAAGCATTTTCTGTTCCTCCTGGAGCAGACATAAACCAAAAGTTACCATTTCCGGGTGTGCCATTGTAAACCCAAGTTTTACCAGTAGCTGTATCTTCACTAACTAAATCGTACCAATCTTGATCTAAAGCATGGTCTAATTGATCTATTTGAACATCTATAGTTTTTGTGAAGAATTCACCACCTAAAGTACCTGTAAAAGTAAAAGTAGCTGTTCCAGGAATAGGATAAATAAAGGTAATTTTATCTGTTAGAGCTTTTCCTAAATTATAATCCCAATAACCATTAATACCAGGAGTTACCAAATCTAGTGTAATTTCATTTCCGCCAGGAGTACTTTGTGTAGCTATTAGCTCAACACCAGCAACATCTGTAGTATTTTTCAAGTATTCCTCATCTACAATTGATTCACAAGCTGAAAAAACCAGCAAAAATGAAACAATTACAAGATTTATTATTTTATTAAATTTCATATCTTAGTTTTTATAAGTTATTAATTTTACCAACCAGGGTTTTGTTCATAAACACCACCTGATAATCTTACTTCAGTTTCTGGAATTGGCACCAATCCTTTTGTTTCTGATCTGTAATTTACGCTATATGTAGCATTAACACCTGAATTTCTTACGGCAATTGTACCGGTGAAAGCTGTATTTACATCGCCCCAGCGTACAAGATCGAACCAGCGTAAGCCTTCAAAAGCAAATTCGTGTAAACGTTCTAGTTTTATTGCATCTAACGAATATCCAATAGCAGGTAAATCAGCTCTTGCACGAACAGCGTTCATACCATCTGCAGTTCCAGTAATTTCGGAATGCATTAATAATACATCTGCAAAACGCATAAAAATAAAATCTTGAGCATGCATTAATTGCATATCTGTATTTCCCCAGTCATATAACTGAACAAACATACCTACAATAGCTCCAGCTGAATTAGCATGTTGTAGAGATATGTATTTTTTATTAAAATATCCTGTTTCGTGATCACCTTTATCAGCAGCATAAGAACTTGTTCCTTGTGCAGCTACACCCATTGGTAAAATAGAACCTTGTTTTCTAGGATCTGCATCGTCCCAAGTGTTCCATAATTTTGGGTTTACAGTACACCATCCCCAACCTTGACCAAAAGGAACTAATGAGTTGTCTCTAATTCCTGCATATAAAGCTAATCTGTTGGTGTACGATTGGCCGTTGCTCCAACCCCAATCTCCAAAAGAAAAACGTTGCATAAACATAGTTTCGTAGTTTCCTGTTCCAAAGGTTGGAGAAGTACCATCTTGACCTACCCAAGATAAACCTTCTGTTTCGGCCCAAGGTAATACTGTTGTACCCGCGCTTTTGTTTACATAAGAATATGGCCATAAATTTCTAAAGTCTGATGCTAAAGCATATCCGCTTCTATTTATACAATCATTTAAATATGTAGTAACATCAGATGCGCTTAAAGAACTACCATCAACTAATGGTAAATTAGTAGTAGATTGTCCTTCTATATTTGTCATATATCCAGTATAGAACAAATACACACGACCTAAATAAGCTTCAGCTACCCATTTGTTAGCATGTCCGTATTCTGAAGTTGGTATGCTAGGAAAAGAAATGTCTGGCATTGTTTCAATTGCTAATTTTAAGTCTGTAGCAATTTGGGCAAAAGTTTCTGTGTATGTAGCTCTTGCAACATCTTTAGGAGAATCTATAGTTGTAATTAAAGGCACACCACCAAAGAATTTTCCTAATCTGAAATAGAAAAAGGCTCTCATAAATAAAGCTTCGCCAATGGCTTGATCTTTAAATTGTTGTGCTAATTCTGGAGTATCAAAGTATGTAGAAAAATCGGCTTCAGCAGTTTTTTCAATAATTGCGTTTGCTCTGGCAATTCCGTTGTAGCACTGTACCCACATATCACGATATGTATCTTCCGCAGGATCTTCAAAATTATCAACCCATTTTGCAGATTTATCATCTGGTCCACCACCACCTAACATCATGTCTGACAATAAGTTTGCAGCAATTGTTTCATCACTATGCACACCTGATGTGTAAATTGCATTATAAACACCAGCCATTGCTTCTTCAATATCAGTAGGTGTTTTATAATAACTTTCCAAACTCTTTCCGTAAAGATTTGTAGTATCTAATTCTTTTTCACAGCTGGTTACAAAAACCAATCCTATGAAAGCTATAAAATATATTAATTTTTTCATTATTTTCTTTTTATTTTAAATTAAAAATCAACACTTAATCCAAACATTACAGTTCTAGCCTGTGGATAAAGTCCAAGGTCTATACCTGATGCCCAATTTGCGTCGTGTCCAAAACGAACATCTGGATCCATTCCATCATATTTAGTAAACGTATATAAATTACTTACAGCCATATATACTTTTAATTTTGAGATAGCTAATTCTTTTAACACTTCATTAAATTCATATCCTACAGTTAAATTATTAATTCTTAAATAATCTGCATCGTGCATAAAAATATCAGAAATATAATTTGTGTTTCTATTAGAAATAGAGCTTAAACGTGGCATTGTATTAGATGTTCCTTCACCATGCCAACGATCAAATACACCTGTAGTATAGTTTTGTGTGAAGTTATCTGCAAACGATCTGTAAGATTGCATTACTTGCATTCCAAATTTACCCGATAAAGTGGTATTTGCATAAAATCCTTTATAGGCAAAATTTAATTGAAGTCCCATTTCAAAATCTGGGTTAGGATCTCCTAAATAGACCTTATCATCTTCATCTATTTCACCATCTTGGTTTTGATCTACAAAACGAACATCACCTGGGCGTTGATCTGCAAAATAAGGAGTTCCACTTGGAGTTACATAAGCATCAACTTCGTCTTGGTTTTGTAAAATTCCATCAGCTTTAAATCCATAGAAGAATCCAATTGGTTGTCCAACTTCTACTCTTGAAATGTAAGATGTTCCTTGTGATAATACATGGCTAGGTCCTATTATTGATCCATCTGTATTTGCAATACGTGTAACAGTGTTTTTATTGTGTGCACCTGTTAAAGTAACTCCATATTTAAAATCGCCAATTTCGTCTTTCCAATTTAACACCAATTCAACACCTTTATTTTCAATATCACCACCGTTAATATATGGTGCGCCAGCTCCAGATGTTCCTAAAATAGGAGCTTCTAACAACCAGTCTTTAGTTGTTTTGTTATACCAATCAAAAGTTACTCCTAATTTAGAATCTAATAAATTAACATCAAAACCAATGTTTAATTGTTCTGAAGTTTCCCAAGTAACATCAGGATTTGTAACTTTTTCTGGATATGAAGTTGTTCCTGAAACAGGTTTTGTATCTCCAAAGAAATATCCTGGGAAAACATATGCTATTTGCGATGAGTAAATAAAGTTATCAATAGATTGATTTCCGTTTTGACCCCAACTTGCGCGTAATTTTGCAAAGTTTAGAATGTTAGAAGTGCTTTGCATAAAGTCTTCTTTAGTTAAAATCCAACCTGCTGAAAAAGAAGGGAAAGTACCCCATCTATTTCCTTCAGCGAAGTTAGAAGAACCATCCATACGAACTGTTGCAGACATTAAATATTTTTCTTTGTAATTATATTGAGCTCTTGCCATATAAGACATTAATCCTCCGCCTCCAGCAGACCAATCAGCTCCCCAAGTACTTATATCACTAACAGATTCTGCGCTTTCTGTATTATTTAGGTAAGCATAATCAAATTGACCAGGAAATAATAAACCTGTTTTATATCCGCCAACTTCATTATTTATTTGGTTTTGAAGTAATTCAGTACCAATTAAGGCATCAATTTCATGGTCTCCAAACTGGCGCTTGTAAGAAGCTGTATTTGTCCAGGTATAATTAGCTCCAAAATATTGGCTTTGTGACACACCGTTAGTTGCATTTGTATATAGTGTACCTAAACCGTAAGTAGGAGTCATAGATCTGTTATGTCCAAACCAAGAATCTATACCATAAGATGATCTAAATTTTAAATTTTCTATAGGCTCAATTTCTACAAATACATTTCCTATTACTTTATTTCCTTTTCCTGAATTGTAATTATGACGATAAAACATTACAGCTAAAGGGTTTGTTTGGTTTGTACTAATACCTTCTAAAGTTGGAGAAAATCCAAATTCATTTATATTAGCATCAATAGATTGTTGCCAATATGCTGGCATAAGAGGATTTTGTACTAAAGCATTGTGCAAATCGTTATAATAAATATTTCCTGTTGCAACGCTTCTATTTTCTTCATTAGTATAAGTGAAATTTTCACCTACAGTAATAATTGCGTGGTCATCATTCTTTTTTAATACAATTTGAGTATTTAACCTTGTAGTTAATCTTTTATACCCTGCATCGGTAATATCTCCACCAATCATACCTTTTTGCTCTAAGTAAGAAGCACCCATAGAGTAAATAATATCTTCACTACCACCGGTAATATTTATAGCGTAGTTTTGAATAGGAGCATCTTCATTTGTCATTTCATCAATCCAGTTAGTTCCTTTCCAACCATTTTGTAAGTTATCCCAAATTTCTTGTCCATACTCATCGGCAACAGTTGGATAATTTGCCATTAACCAAGAGTTATTTTTAATTTTAGATTCCCAATCATTTGGTGCTAAACCATCATTTACGCGACCTTCATCCATAATATACATATATTCTTGTGCATTTAATGGGTCAAGATTTTTGTAAATGTTTTGAACTCCGTAATAGGTATCAAAACTAATTTTTGCTGGGCTACCTTTTCTACCTTTTACAGTTGTAACTAATACAACACCATTTGCGGCACGTGAACCGTAAATTGCAGCAGAAGCAGCATCTTTTAATACATCAATAGTTTCAATATCAGAAGAACTTAAGTAATCTATATTGCCAACAGCTACGCCATCAACAATATATAGTGGATCTGAATTTCCAATGGTACCTAAACCACGAATAGTAACTCTTGTACCGGCTCCTGGCTGACCGCTATCTCTAGTAACGGTAACACCGGCTGTAGTACCTTGTAGTGCTTGCATAGCAGTTCCTGTATTTAGGGCAGCAATATCTTCTCCTTTAACATTAACTCCTGCACCTGTGATTAATGCTTTCTTTTGCGTACCATAACCAACAACTACAACTTCTTCTAAAGAGTTTGCATTTTCTGCAAGAACCACATTAAAAAATGTTTTTCCGTTTACTGCAATTTCTTGTGTTGTAAATCCTACAAAACTAATTTGTAATACAGCTTTGGAAGAAACTTCATTTAATGTAAATTTTCCATCAAAATCAGTAGTTGTACCATTGGTTGTGCCTTTTACAATTACGTTTGCACCTGGTAACGGGCCAGTAGCATCAGACACAATACCTGAAACACTTTGTGCATGTGCAATACCGCACAGCATAAGGATTCCGAGAAAAATAATTTTTTTTAAAATTTGAATTTTCATAAATATTTGGTTTAATGATTCTTTTTTTTTCGCCTAAATTCATACTATTATGAATAGTAGCTTGTGCAAAGTTATTATAGATGTTAAAAAAATGTTAATCTAATTTTGTCATTTATTTGTATATTTTCATTAACTATGTACTTTAATTGCTAAATATGAAATGATATGATTCAAAACGCACACAGAGAAATTACAAGACTAATACCTGAAGATAGTTTTTTGGTAGAAGAACGAGTTAAAGATGATTTCGATTTTCCAATTCATTTTCATCCAGAAATAGAAATGAATTTTATTTTTAAAGGGAAAGGTGTTAGAAGAATTATAGGTGACCATACAGAAGAAATTGAAGAATTGGAATTAGTGTTAGTTGGCCCAAACTTGGTACACGGTTGGGAATTGCATAAATGTACCTGCAAAGAAATTTATGAAATTACCATTCATATTCATCCTGATTTATTTAATGAAAAAACTTTAGAAAGAAGGATTTTTAAACCTATAAAGGATATGTTTAATAGAGGGAAACATGGTATTTTGTTTTCTAAAGATACAACTAT
>NZ_JBFHHX010000123.1:0-9675 GCF_041596795.1 Lutibacter sp. | reverse complement strand
TTTGGTTCTTTTTTTAAAAACGGATATGCGGTTGCAAATATGGCGTATCGTTTGGTAGATAAAGGAACAGCACCTGCAGCAATAGAAGATGTACGTTGCGCGTTAATTTACATTATAAAAAATGCTAAAGAATTAAATATTAATCCCAATAAAATTGTAATTATGGGAGGATCGGCAGGTGGACATTTAGCCTTAATGGGTGGTTTGTTAGCAAATAATACCATTTTTGATAGCAATTGTAATTTTGATGGTACAATAAAAGTTGCGGCAATTATAAATAAATATGGAGTTGCTGATTTAGAGCCGTTGAAAGATTGGAAATCAGCAAAAAATTGGTTGGGAATAAAGAGTGATAATAGTAAGTTTATAAAATCGGTTTCACCAATTAATTATGTATACCCAACAAGTCCACCGGTGTTTATTGTTCACGGAACAGCAGATCCAATTGTTCCATTTAGGCAATCTTTACTTTTGTTTAATAAGCTAAAAGAAAACGGTGTAGTAACTCAAATAATTTCTATTGAAGGAGGTTTACATGGTAAGTTTACTAAAGAGCAAAACAAACATATTCAAAATGAACTATGGAATTTTTTAAATGATTTAAATTTGAAATAGTTTAAATTTTTATAAATATTTTTCTTTTATATAAAACATAGGTAATAAACCAAAAGAAAATAATATGCGCAATTGCAAAAAGTAAAGAACCATTCATATTTCCAGCAATTGGCGCAAAAACATCAGTAAATAAATAATTATAGCCTGAAACTAATTCGCCTTGAGAATTTTTAACCTTTATAAGATAGATAATTGTCTTTACATATATTCCTGAAAATATATAAATAGCCAAAGGATTTGTGCCAAAATGTAAAAATGAAGTTGCCCATTTTTTAAAATGATGCACATCAATAATCCACAATAAAAAAGCTAAAAAAACCATTGCTAATCCGCCAGAATACAAAACATAAGTACTGGTCCATAATGCTTTGTTAATTGGAAAAGCAAAACTCCAAATAAAGCCAACAAAAACAGCAATTGCTCCAATTAAAAGTAATTTTTTAATTACTTGAATAATGTTCCCTGTTAATTCAATAATTCTCCCTGAAAAATACCCTAAAAGCAAGGTTGCAACGGCAGGTATTGAAGATAAGAACCCTTCTGGATCAAACGGAATTCCAAAACCTTTGTATAAGTGAATTTCTCCAAATAAAAACTTGTCTACTTTTAAAACAAAGTTAGATGTTAATTCATAAGGACCTTCAGGGCTTCCAAAAAACAAAATTCCCCAATAAGAAATTAAAATACCTGTAAAAATGCCTAATAATTGTTTGTAATTGAACTGCAAATATAAAAGCGCTCCTATTAAATAAGCTATTGAAATGCGTTGTAAAACGCCAAATAAACGTAATTTTTCAAAGTTAAAGTTAGGAAAAGCGTTTAAAAAAACACCTAGTAAAAACAAAATTAAAGCGCGTTTTAAAACTTTTAAAAGCGACTTTTTTGTAATTCCTTTATCAAACTTTTTAAATGAAAACCACATTGAAACACCAACGATAAATAAGAAAAATGGAAAAACTAAATCTGTAGGTGTGCAACCGTGCCAATTAGCATGTAAAAGCGGAGGATAAACATAGCTCCAACTTCCTGGAGTATTTACCATAATCATTAATGCAATGGTAAGTCCGCGCATAACATCTAGCGCAATTAAACGTTGGGCAGCCATAAATAAAAAATTTAGGTTTATTTTTTTAATCCTAGTTTGTGTCCAGAAATAGCATAGTATAAAATAATGATGTAACAAGGAAGCAAAATCCAATAACCAGATGTAGCTGATTGTGCCGTAGCTGCTGCTTCACTTAATCCTTCAGCAATTAAGTTTGCTTTACCACTATCAACAAATTTACCATATAAAGGTGGAATAATTGCACCTCCAGAAATTGCCATAATTAATAACGCCGATGCTGTTTTGGTAAATTTACCCAAACCTTTTAAGGTTAAAGGCCAAACTGCTGGCCAAACCAATGCGTTTGCAATTCCTAAAGCAGCTACAAAAACTATGGAAACAAACCCGGTTGTAAATACAATGCAAAAAGTAAATACAATACCTAAAATAGCACTTGCTTTTAAAGCAAAAGCTTGACTTATATATTTTGGTATTAAAAACACACCTAAAGCATATGTAGCAACCATTGCTAATAAGGTAAATGTTGTAAAATATTTAGCTTCATCACCAGAAATTCCAAGAGAAATTCCATAAGCAATAATGGTATCTCCAGCAATCACTTCGGCACCAACATATACAAATAACGTTAAAACACCTAGCCATAAATGTGGAAACTGGAAAATGCTTGTTTTGGTAGTCTTTCCTTCTGTAACTTCATCAATTGGTTCAGCTTCAACATGTGGTAGTGGTGCTTTTCTAATTAAAATTCCTAATACAAAAAGTACAGCAGCCATAATAATATAAGGCATTACAACACTATCGGCCATTGTGTTTAATAATTCATTTTTTTCTGAAGCACTTACTAAAGATAATTTTTTTTGAACATCTTCTATACCAGATAATAAAATGGCTCCAAAAATAAGCGATCCCAAAGCACCTGCCACTTTATTTGCAATTCCCATAATGGCAATTCGTTTTGCAGCACTATCCATAGGTCCTAAAATAGTAATATACGGATTAGATGCTGTTTGTAATAAGGTCATTCCCATTCCTTGAATAAAAATTCCTGCTAAAAATACCCAATAAGTTCTTGCTTCGGCAGCCGGAATAAAAACTAAAGCACCAATTGCCATAACAAATAATCCTAAACTCATTCCTTTTCGGTATCCTATTTTTTCTAAAATATACGAAGCAGGTAAAGCCATAAAAACAAATGAAATATACGATGCAGAGGCAACTAAAAAAGATTGTGCAGAGGTTAATTCATTAATGGTTTTCATAAACGGAATTAATGCGCCGTTAATCCAGGTAACAAATCCGAAAATAAAAAATAATCCTGCAATAATTAAAATAGGAACAAAAGTGTTGTTTTTTGGGGAGTTTTGGTATGTTGTTGATGACATAATTTGGTGTATGATTGATTATAAAATATTCTTCTAATATACTACTAAAAATAAGTTTTCTAAATTATTTTATAGAATGAAAACAAAAATATAGACAAGCATATTTCTTTATCGTATAAAATAGTTCATAACCAAGTGTTATTAAATGAATATGTAGAAATTAAACAACGTAGCCAAAGCACTTAAAAGAAATTTATGAATTGTAATTTTTTTATTCATTAGCAAGTAATTAGTTAAAAAAAAATCAAGAATAAAGAAAAGTGTTTAATAAATTTACAAGGCATTATACTTTTAGTTTAAATAAAATAAAATCTATGAAAGTTTCTAAAATAAAACATCAACCCGCTGGCCAATTTGAAGAAACTCGTTTTGAGAAAATTCATAATATAGTATTTACAAGTTCTGTGGAGGCTTCTATTTGCGTTGCGCAAGAAATAGCTGAATTAATTAGAGCTAAACAAGCTCAAAATAAACTATGTGTTTTAGGATTGGCTACAGGTTCTTCTCCAATTAAAGTGTATGAAGAGTTGGTAAGAATGCATAAAGAAGAAGGGTTAAGTTTTTATAATGTTGTAACTTTTAATTTAGACGAATATTATCCGATGGATAAAAATAGCGTGCATAGTTATCATTATTTTATGCATCAGCATTTATTTAATTATATTGATATAAAACCCGAAAATATAAACATTCCTAATGGAACTATTCCTGCGGATGAGCTACATCAATATTGTATTGATTACGATTTAAAAATTAAAGAATATGGTGGATTAGATTTTCAAATACTAGGAATTGGAAGAACAGGTCATATTGGTTTTAACGAGCCTGGTTCGCATTATAATTCTGGAACACGAAGTATTACACTAGATCCTTTAACACGTGCTGATGCAGCACCTTCTTTTTTAGGAATTGATAAAGTGCCTAAAAAAGCAATTACTATGGGTATTGGAACTGTTAAAAAAGCTAAAAGAATTATTTTGTTAGCTTGGGGGCACAATAAAGCATCTATAATAAAGGAAACAATTGAAGGGGAAATTACTTCAGAGGTTCCAGCAACCTACCTACAAGAACATAACAATACTACTTTTATATTAAATGATGAAGCTGCTCAAGATTTAACGCGTTTAAACACTCCTTGGTTGGTTGGACCTTGTATTTGGACCGAAGAATTAACAGGTAAAGCTATTATTTGGTTATGTAAAATGGCTAAAAAGTCTATTTTAAAATTAACAGATAAAGATTACAATAACTACGGAATGTCTAGTTTATTAGTACAAGAAGGCTCTGCGTACGACATTAATATTAAAATGTTTAATAAATTACAGCATACCATAACAGGTTGGCCTGGTGGAAAACCGTATGCTGATGATTCTTCTAGACCAGAACGTGCAAATCCAGTTAAAAAAAGAGTGCTTATTTTTAGTCCACACCCAGATGACGATGTAATTTCTATGGGAGGAACCTTTGATAGGTTGGTGGAACAAGGGCACGAAGTTCACGTAGCATACCAAACTTCAGGAAATATTGCTGTTTCAAATTATGAAGCTTTAAAATATGCAGAAGTGGTGAAAGATATAAATTGTGGAAGTGAAAATATTGATGTTATTATTAAGAAGCTAAAATATAAAGAAGGAGATGTTGAAGATGATTTGGAAGTGAGAAAATTAAAAGGATTAATTAGAAAAAGAGAATCATTAGCCGCTACAAGATTTATAGGTGTTCCCGATGAAAATGTACATTTTTTAAATTTACCTTTTTACGAAACAGGTACCATTAAAAAAAATCCAATAGGTAAAATAGATATAGATATTGTTGCCAATTTAATAGCATTAATTAAACCACATCAAATTTTTGCAGCTGGTGATTTAGCTGATCCTCATGGAACTCATAAAGTTTGTTTAGATGCTATTTTCTCAGCCTTAAAAATATTAAAACCAGAAAAATATATGGATGATTGCTGGCTTTGGTTGTATAGAGGCGCTTGGCACGAGTGGGATATTCATCAAATAGATATGGCAGTACCAATGAGTCCAGATCAGGTACTTAGAAAACGTAAAGCAATTTTCTTTCATCAATCTCAAAAAGATGGTGTAATGTTTCAAGGAAACGATACGCGAGAGTTTTGGGTGCGTGCTGAAGAAAGAAATAATGAAACTGCACAAAAATATCATCAATTAGGCTTGGCAGATTATGCTGCATTAGAGGCTTTTAAAAGATACTATTATTAAAAATTTATTATGAAAAAAATTCTATGCTGCTTTATGTCTCTTTTCGCAATTTCCGGTTTTAGTCAAACAAATTCACTGAATTTAATGCCTTGGCCACAAGAAGTAATTTTAGGGAGTTCAATACTTGAAATTAAACCTGATTTTACAATTTTAGTACTTACAAAATCAACCAAAAGAATTGATGTT
The DNA here is from genome assembly GCF_041596795.1 of Lutibacter sp. Classification (GTDB taxonomy): domain Bacteria; phylum Bacteroidota; class Bacteroidia; order Flavobacteriales; family Flavobacteriaceae; genus Lutibacter. The sequence goes on along the minus strand of NZ_JBFHHX010000123.1, from coordinate 4,198 downwards.
GCAACCACCAAATTTATAAATAGATTAGGCGGTAGAACTGGAGTTTTTTTTGAAAATGGATTTGCTGTTAGTAACAATGAACTAAAAAATGCAACTGTAGAAATTTCATATAAAAGAGCTGGTGAATTAAAAATAAACGAAGATGAATCGTACCAATTACAAGTTTCTTCAACCAAAATAACCATTAATGCAACCACAGATATTGGTGTAATTTATGCCTTAGAAACACTGTTGCAATTGGTAGATAATAATTTAAATTCCTATTATTTTCCTGAAGTTGAAATTAATGATTCTCCACGGTTTACATGGCGCGGTTTAATGATAGATGTGGCGCGTCATTTTCAACCTATAGATGTTTTAAAACGAAATTTAGATGCAATGGCAGCTGTTAAAATGAACGTTTTTCATTGGCATTTAACAGATGACCAAGGCTTTAGAATTGAATCTAAAACACATCCAAAGTTACATCAACTAGGTTCAGACGGATTGTATTATACGCAAGAACAAATTAAAGATATAGTTCAATATGCTTCTGATAGAGGAATTAGAGTAGTACCTGAAGTTGATGTTCCCGGTCATGCAACAGCTATTTTAACCGCTTATCCAGAAATTGGAAGTAAAGATACTATATATTCAATAGAGCGTTTTTCAGGAATTTTTGACCCAACACTAGATCCAACAAATGAGAAAACTTACAAAATTTTAGGCGATTTGTTTGGTGAAATGGCTGCATTGTTTCCTGATACATATTTTCATATTGGAGGCGATGAAAATGAAGGTAAACATTGGGATGAAAATCAAAAAATTCAAGAATTTAAAAGAAAAAATAATATAAATTCTAACCACCATTTGCAAACGTTTATGAACATTCGCCTGCAAGAAATTTTAGCAAAACATGGAAAATCAGTAATGGGTTGGGAAGAAATTATGACAGATAATATGCCAACTTCTGCATTAATTCATTCTTGGAAAGGATCTAATCAAGGCGATATGTTAAAAAGTTCACTGTTTAAAGCTGCAAAAAATGGTTACAATACCGTACTTTCTAATGGTTATTATATAGATTTAATGCAACCTGTAATTAATCATTATTTGGTAGATCCAATACCTAAAAACAACAATTTATCGGAACTAGAAAAAGCAAGAATTTTAGGTGGTGAAGCAACTATGTGGAGTGAGTTGGTTACTAATTTAACTATAGATTCACGAATATGGCCAAGAACAGCTGCAATTGCTGAACGTTTTTGGTCATCTGGAGATATTGTTGATGTTTTAAGTATGTACAAAAGGTTAGATGTAGTAAGTTTTAGACTAGAAGAACTTGGAATTACACATATTAGAAACAGAGATGTTATTTTACGTAACATTACAAATAATCAAAACATTGAACCTCTTGTAACTTTAACAAAAGTATGTGAGCCCTTAAAAAATTATTCAAGAAATGCAGGTGGAACAGAATATAAAACATACTCGCCTTTTACATTATTTGCAGATGCTTGTACTGCAGATGCAAGTGATGCTATTATTTTTAAAGAATTAGTGAATGATTTTAGTTTAACAAAAAATGAAAATATTAAGGCAGAAATTGTTTCTTTACTTAAAAAATGGGCTTCAAATTACAGTCAGTTTTCTCAACTAAAAAAAGGGAGTCCAATTCTTAATAATATAGAGCCTTTATCTAAAAATTTATCAGAAATTTCAACAACACTTTTATCAATTTTAAATAGTAAAAAACCAACTAAAAGTGAGTATGAAAATTTTAACCAACAACTTTTACAAATTGAAAAACCAATTGAAGATGTGGAATTAATTATTGCAAAAGACTTGAAAAAATTAGTTGCAATTTTAATTGACGAAAAAAAGGGAAGTGATAATTTTTTAGAAAAAGTTAAAAAAAGCAATTAGTTGCACTGTAAATTACACAAATGCCATTATTTAGAAATGGAATAACGGAGTAAGTTTGTTTTTTAAAATAAGGAAGAAAACAGATTAATCTTACATTAAGAAAATTTTAACACAAAGAAGCTGGCGAAACTGCCGAATTAAACGACTGAGTGATAATTATTGTTTAATTTTGATGTTTTTACTAAAAAAATCACCCTTTAAAATGAAAAAATATATTGTATTTCTTTTCCTATTTGTAGTTTCCATTGGCTTTTCACAAATTCATGACCCAGTAAAATGGAACACTGCTGTAGAGAAAATTTCAGAAACTGAATACGATTTAATAATAACTGCTAGCATAGAAAAAAACTGGCATTTATATTCACAAAATGTTCCACAAGATGGACCAATTCCAACTTCATTTTCTTTTGAGAAAACTGCGAATTTTGAGCTAACCGGTACTACCTCTGAAGAAGTTGGTAAAACGGTTCATGACCCAGTTTTTGATATGAAAATTAAATATTTCGAAAACAAAGCAACCTTTAAACAACGGATAAAATTACTGTCTAAAGATGCTTTTAAAATTAACGGAACTGTTGAATTTATGGTGTGTGATGATGCTAGTTGCTTACCACCAACCGATGTTGATTTAAATTTTGCTATACCAGTTTCAAACGGAATTAATTTCACTGCCAATCCTGTTGAGGAAAACGATACTATTGCTGAAGTGGCAGAAACTGTGGAGCAAGTAAAGGTGGCGGAAACAAAACCAATTAAAAAATCATCAGATAAAAGTTTATTAACTATTTTTATTATAGCCTTCTTTTCGGGTTTTGCTGCATTACTAACACCTTGTGTGTTTCCAATGATTCCAATGACCGTTAGCTTTTTTACAAAACAGAGTAAAAGTAGAGCAATGGGAATTAGAAATGCCATTATTTATGGAATTTCTATTGTAATTATTTATGTGGTTTTAGGGTTGTTAGTGAGTTTTATTTTTGGAGCCGACGCATTAAATGCCTTATCTACAAATGTATGGTTTAATATTATTTTCTTTTTATTACTAGTAATTTTTGCAATATCATTTTTAGGGGCTTTTGAAATTGTGTTACCAAGTAGTTGGGGAACAAAAGTAGATGCGCAAGCAGATAGAGGAGGAATTATTGGAATTTTCTTTATGGCTTTAGCCCTGGCAATTGTATCATTTTCATGTACTGGTCCAATTGTGGGAACGTTATTAGTGGAAGCCGCTGCTGGTGGAAATCAAATTGGACCTATTGTTGGAATGTTAGGTTTTTCATTAGCCTTAGCAATTCCGTTTGCATTATTTGCAGCTTTCCCAGGTTGGTTAAATTCATTACCAAAATCTGGTGGTTGGTTAAATACAGTAAAAGTTGTTTTAGGATTTTTAGAATTAGCGCTAGCATTTAAATTTTTATCAAATGCCGATTTAGTGTTGCAATTACATTGGTTAGAACGTGAAGTGTTTTTAGCAATTTGGATTGCAATATTTGGAGTTTTGGCATTGTACCTATTTGGAAAAATTCAATTGCCACATGATTCGCCAAGTTCACATATTTCTGTTGGAAGATTAGGTTTAGGATTGTTATCATTAACTTTTACCATTTATATGATTCCTGGATTATGGGGAGCGCCGTTAAATTTAATTAGCGCTTTTCCTCCAGCGCAACATTATGCAGAGTCTCCGTACGGAGTTGGATTTACAAAAACTGGAAGTGCATCAGCAGAAAATATTTCAGAATTACCAGAAGGAGCACACATAATGCCACCACATAATATAATGGCTTTTAATGATTATGATTTAGGTGTTGCCTATGCTAAAAAAGTAAATAAACCTATAATGTTAGATTTTACAGGACACGCTTGTGTAAATTGCCGTAAAATGGAACAAAATGTTTGGGTTAAAGATGAAATTTTACCAATATTAAAAAATGAAGTTGTTTTAATATCATTGTATGTTGATGATAAAAGACCATTGCCAGCAGGTGAAGAAATTGAATCGAAATTACGACCAGGAAAAAAATTGAAATATATCGGTCAGAAATGGAGTGAATTTCAAACTATTAAATATGGTGCAAACGCACAACCATTTTATGTATTGTTAAATACAAACGAAGAAAAATTAAATGAACCAGTTGCGTATACACCAGATGTTACAGAATATCAAAATTGGTTAAAAACAGGAATATCAAATTTTAAATAAGAATTAAATAACATGAAAAAATTAATTTATTTTTTAAGTATTGTACTAGTTGTAGTCTCTTGTAAAGATGAACCAAAAGATTATGTAACA
>NZ_JBFHHX010000122.1:0-9935 GCF_041596795.1 Lutibacter sp. | reverse complement strand
CGTGGCTGTTAAAAAATCTTCAACTTTAGACATTATTCTTTATCGTTATTACCAAAATCAAATTCAACATCTGGTGCATTTTCAGCGCCTGCCTCAGCATCAAAATATGGTTTTCCATCAAAATTAAAGAAGCCTGCCAAAATATTATTTGGAAATGTTTTTACTTGATTATTAAATGGTTTAATAGCTTCGTTATAACGTGTACGAGCTGTTAAAATTTGATTTTCAGTACTTGTTAATTCATCTTGTAATTTTAAAAAGTTTTGATTTGCTTTTAAATCTGGATAACGTTCTACAGTTACTAATAAACTTTTTAAAGCTCCGCTTAAACCACCTTGTACTTGATTAAACTGTGCTAATTGTTCTGGTGTAATGTTAGATGGATCTATATTTACTGATGTTGCTTTTGCACGCGCTTCAATAACCTGAGTTAAAGTTTCTTTTTCATAATCTGCAGCTCCTTGAACTGTTTTTACAAGGTTTCCAATTAAATCGCTTCTACGTTGGTATGCTGTTTGCACATTTCCCCAACTTTCAGAAACATTTTCGTTTAATTGAATTGTATTATTATAAAATCCTTTTACCCAACTATATCCACCAAATATTAATAAGGCAATTATTATTACAGGAATTAACCACTTTTTCATTGTTTTCTATTTTAAAGTTATATTTTATTAGTTGATTGAAACTTAAATTTGTTACTAATTTATAAAAATTATTTTTTAAGATATTTCATTCTTAATTTTAATAAGCTCTGCTTTTATTTTTTCTAAGCGCATAATTATTTCATAATTACCTTCCATATTTTTTGGATTCTCTTTCATTTTAATTTTAGCACCTTCTAAGGTAAAACCTTTTTCTTTTACTAAATGATAAATTAATTGCAGGTTTTTAAGATCTTCTTGCGTAAACAAGCGATTCCCTTTTTTGTTTTTTTTGGGTTTTAAAATATCAAATTCTTTTTCCCAAAAACGAATATGAGAAGTGTTTAGATCGAAGGCTTTTGCAACTTCTCCTATTTTATAATATCTTTTTTCTGGTAAATTTATATGCATTAGTCTAAAGATTGTCCTTCAATTTCAGCAGCTTTTTGCATCGCCGCAAATTCTTCAGGAGATAAGTTACCGTAATAAAAGTTAATAGGATTTATACGCGTTCCATTTTTAAATATTTCATAGTGTAAATGTGGCGCTTGTGAACGTCCAGTATTACCAACAAAACCAATTAAATCACCTCTTTTAACTCTTTGCCCTTGTTTCACATTGTAATTACTTAAATGGGCATATAGTGAAACATACCCAAAACCATGGTTTATTCTAATATGTTTTCCGTAACCAGCAGAATTTTGATCGGCTCGCTCAATAACTCCATCACCAGATGCATAAATTGGAGTTCCTTTTGGAGATGTAAAATCCATTCCCCAATGCATTTTTCTGGCTTTGGTAAAAGGGTCAGATCGCCAACCGTACCCAGATGCCATTCTTGTTAAATCTTGATTTTTTACAGGTTGAATTGCAGGAATTGCTGCTAATAGTTTTTCTTTATTTTCAGCTAATTTTACAATTTCATCTAAAGATTTTGATTGCACATAAAGTTGTTTCGATAATATATCCATGTTTTTAGTAACATCAATAATCATTTCAGAATTATCAAAACCTTCTAATGCTTTATACCTATTTACACCACCAAAACCAGCTTTTCGTTGCTCATTTGGAATAGGATTTACCTCAAAATAAAGTCTGTATATGTTATTATCTCTCTCTTGTATATCTTCTAAAATCTTTTCTAATTGAACAATTTTTTTATTATGCAATTGCTCATTTAACTTCACAAATTCCAATTCTCGTTTTAATTCTTTTTCTTTTGGAGAATCAAAAAACTGCGTTAAAACAACATAACCAAGTATCATAAACATAATAGCAGATACTAGTGCCAATGATATTCTTTTTAAAATATCACTTATTTTAGACTTTATCTTTTTATAGGAAAGTGTATCAGAATCGTAATAATATTTTACTTTCGCCATTGTTATTAAATTATATTATTTTTGCACCGTAATTCGCAATCTTATTTTTTAATATTGCGTTACAGAATTAACAAAATTACGAAATGTTTTACAAAAGGAATCATACTCCTTTTTTTTAGTAAATAATTAACAGATGAAATCACAACAAATACGTCAACAATTTTTAGATTTTTTTGCTTCTAAAAAACACCAAATAGTGGCATCTTCACCAATGGTTTTAAAAAACGATCCAACATTAATGTTTACAAATGCTGGAATGGTACCTTTTAAAGAATACTTTTTAGGTCAGAAAACAGCCACTGAAAAACGTGTTGCAGACACCCAAAAATGTTTACGTGTTTCAGGAAAACATAACGATTTAGAAGAGGTTGGTAAAGATACTTACCACCACACTATGTTTGAAATGTTAGGAAACTGGAGCTTTGGCGATTATTTTAAAAAAGAAGCCATTTCTTGGGCTTGGGAATTATTAACTGAAGTATATAAAATTGATAAAGATTGTTTGTATGTTTCTGTTTTTGAAGGATCGGATGATGACGGATTAGGATACGACCAAGAAGCATATGACTTATGGAAACAATTTATTGACGAAGACCGAATTATAAACGGAAATAAAAAAGATAATTTTTGGGAAATGGGCGCACAAGGTCCGTGTGGTCCTTGTTCAGAAATCCACGTAGATATTAGATCTGCTGAAGAAAAAGCAAAAATACCTGGTAAAAGTTTAGTTAATAATGATCATCCGCAAGTAGTAGAAATTTGGAACCTAGTATTTATGGAATTTAACCGTAAAGCTGATGGATCTTTAGAAAAATTACCTGCAAAACATGTTGATACAGGAATGGGCTTTGAGCGCTTGTGTATGGTGTTGCAAAATGTACAATCTAATTATGATACCGATGTTTTTACACCATTAATTAGAGAAGTTGAAGCTATTACAAGCAATGAATATGGTGTAAATGAACAAACTGATATTGCCATTCGTGTAATTGCAGACCATGTAAGAGCGGTTGCTTTTGCTATTGCCGATGGACAATTACCATCTAATACTGGCGCAGGCTATGTAATTCGCCGTATTTTAAGAAGAGCAATCCGTTACGGATTTACTTTTTTAAACACAAAAGAACCTTTTATTTACAAATTAGTAACCACGTTAAGTAAACAAATGGGAGACTATTTCCCTGAGTTAAAAATCCAAAAACAATTAGTAACCAACGTTATAAAAGAAGAAGAAAATTCGTTTTTAAGAACATTGGATCAAGGTTTATTATTACTTGACGGAATTATAAAAAACACCAAAGGATCAGAAGTTTCTGGTAAAAAAGCCTTTGAATTATTTGATACGTACGGTTTTCCTATCGATTTAACAGCCTTAATCCTTTCTGAAAAAGGAATGACGTTAAATGAAAACGACTTTAATAACGAACTGGAAAAACAAAAAACCAGATCAAGAGCTGCTGCAGTTGTTGAAACAGATGATTGGGTTATTTTAGATGAAGATCCAGAAGAAGAATTTATTGGTTACGACACATTGGAAGCAAATGTGAAAATTACGCGTTACCGCAAAGTTTCATCAAAAAAAGAAGGAGATTTTTATCAATTAGTATTTAACATGACTCCTTTTTATCCAGAAGGTGGTGGACAAGTTGGTGATAAAGGTTATATTCAAGTAAGTAACGGAAACGTAATTTATATTGTTGATACTAAAAAAGAAAATAATTTAATTATTCATTTTGCCGAAAACTTACCAGTAGATCCAACGCAAAAATTAAAAGTTGTAGTAGATAGTAAACAACGTTTTAGAACTGCTTGTAACCACTCTGCCACCCATTTATTACACCAAGCTTTACGCGAAGTTTTAGGAACACACGTTGAGCAAAAAGGATCTGCAGTACATTCAAAAAATTTACGTTTCGATTTTTCTCACTTTGCAAAATTAACTGTTGATGAATTACGTGAAGTTGAAGATTTTGTAAATGCCAGAATAGATAGTAAAATTCCGTTAAAAGAATTTAGAAACATACCAATGGAAACTGCGCTAGAAAAAGGCGCAATGGCTTTATTTGGTGAAAAATATGGCGATACAGTTCGTGCTATTCAATTTGGCCAATCGGTAGAATTATGTGGTGGAACACACATTCAAAACACAGGAGATATTTGGCATTTTAAAATTACATCAGAAAGTGCAATTGCATCTGGAATAAGACGTATTGAAGCCATTACTGGAGACGCTACCAAAGATTTCTATTTTGAAAATAACAGAGCATTTTTTGAAATTAAAGATATGTTGAAAAATCCTGTAAATCCGTTAAAAGCAGTTTTAGATTTACAAGAAGAAAATTCAGTATTAAAAAAACAAATTGAAGTTTTATTAAAGGATAAAGCTAAAAACTTAAAAGGCACTTTAATTAATGAAGTTGAAACTATTAATGGAGTAAACTTTTTAGCTAAAAAACTAGATTTAGACCAAAATAGCATTAAAGATTTGGCTTTTGAAATTGGTAACCAAGTTGATAATTTATTTTTATTAGCTGGTGCTGAAGCAGATGGAAAAGCATTTTTAACCTGTTATATTTCTAAAAATTTAGTAGAAGATAAAAAATTAAATGCCGGACAAGTTGTTAGAGAATTAGGAAAACTAATTCAAGGCGGCGGCGGCGGACAACCATTTTTTGCTACTGCAGGAGGTAAAAACCCAGCAGGAATTGAAGAAGCTTTACATAAAGGAAAAGAATATATTTTATAATTTATTCAACATCGTTACCCTAAACTTGTTTCAGCATCTTTTAATGAGATACTGAAACAAGTTCAGCATGATGATAATTGTACAATTCAACTAAAATGAATTTCAGAACCAACATACAACTAAAAAAAGAAGATAATCAAATAGATTATAACTCAAAATTAGTGTTAATAGGTTCGTGTTTTTCAGAAAATATTAGCACTAAATTAAGTTACTATAAATTTAAAACGCATAGCAATCCGTTTGGTATTTTGTTTAACCCAATTGCTATTGAAAAACTGATTTATAATGCTATTAACCTACAAAAATATTCAGAAAAGGATACTTTTCAATTAAATGAACGTTGGCATTGTTTTGATGCGCATTCCGATTTAAGTGCTGTAAAAAAAGAAGATTTATTACATAATTTAAATAGCGCTATTAAATTAACGCATGAACATTTAAAAAACGCCAGCCACTTAATTATTACCTTAGGAACGGCATGGGTTTATAGGTTTATTGAAACAGAAAAAATTGTTGGAAACTGCCACAAAGTCGCTCAAAAAAAGTTTTTAAAAAAAATGCTTTCTGTTGATGAAACTTCTGCTTCAATACAAAATATAAGTTCACTTATTAAAGAGATTAATCCCACAGCAACTATTATTTTTACTGTAAGTCCGGTGAGGCATTTAAAAGATGGTTTTATAGAAAACACATTAAGTAAAGCACATTTAATTACTGCAATTCATCAATTAATAGAAAATAATAATCAATTGTACTATTTTCCTTCATATGAAATTATGATGGACGATTTACGCGAGTATCGTTTTTATGCAAATGATATGGTGCATCCAAATGAAACTGCCATAAATTATATTTGGGAACAATTTCAAAACGTTTGGATTGATGAAAAAACCAAGGCTGTTCAAAAAGAAGTTGAAACCATTCAAAGAGGATTGGCACATAAACCATTTAACTCTAACTCGGAGCAACATAAACAATTTCTTTTAACCTTAAATAAAAAGATTGAAGTTTTAAATAAAAAATATACTATTACTTTTTAACTAAAAAAGAGAAGCTCTTTGCTTCTCTTTTTTAATATTTAGGTTTTATAAAATTTTTTATTTTACAAATTTAGCTACATTTTGCCAAGGGCCTCCATTAATTACATCTACACCTTGTTGCTTTAAAAACGACGTTGCTTGTCCGCTTCTAGCTCCGCTTCGGCAAACTGCAATTATCTTTTTATTTAAGCCTTTAATTTCTTTAACTTTTCCTGGAATTACATTTAATACAATATTTTTAGAGCCATTTACGTGGCCACTTTCAAATTCTTCTACTGTTCTAACATCAATTACAACAGCACCTTCTTTTAAATATTCTTCAATTGGCGAACCTTCGTTACCACCACCAAATAATCCGAAAAAACTCATCTTAAACTATTTTAAATTTTGCGCAAATATAAGTTATAAAATTATAAATACGGTAACACCTGTTACTAATTGTTTTTTAAAAAAAGCTTTAATCAACTTTCAACAAAATAGTTATCACCTTCATTATGTTTAAGTTGCACTTAATTTTTTCAGTCATTTATAGGTTGTTTTTAATTTCAACTTATAGCGTAATTAAAACAATGTTTATTTATAAAAGCGCCTCTTTTTTATACTTTTTTTTATTAAAAAAAGAGGTATTGTTCAAAACTATTTTAGGTTGTATATTTACAACTATACAGAAACTAAAAAAATGAAAAGAGGAAATTCTAAAGTAAAACTACTAATAGGCGCCGCAATTATTTTGTTTGGTGTTTTTAAATATTATTCTAATAGTGAAGTAAACGAGTATACCGGAAAAAAACAACATATTTCAATTTCTACAGAAGATGAAATTGCAATAGGCTTACAATCTGCACCGGAAATGGCACAACAACATGGCGGTTTATATCCCGATCAAAAATACCAACAATTTGTAGACATGGTTGGGCAAAAATTAGTAAATAATAGCATTGCTAAACAAACCAATTATAAATATGATTTTCATTTACTAAAAGACGGACAAACAATTAACGCATTTGCCTTACCTGGCGGACAAATATTTATAACCTATGCCTTGTTTTCAAAACTTGAAAATGAAGATCAACTGGCAGGAGTTTTAGGACATGAAATTGGTCATGTAGTTGGCCGTCATTCTGCAGAGCGTATGGCTAAACAAGGTTTAACACAAACTTTGGTAAGCGGTGTTGCTGTTGGTTTTGATCCAAATACCGCGCAAGGTGCTGCAGCTATTGCTAATGTAATTAACATGAGTTATGGAAGAGATGATGAATTGGAAAGTGACGATTTAGGTGTTCGGTTTATGATTGATGCTGGTTATAATCCTGCTGAATTAATAGGCGTTATGGAAATTTTAAAAGCTGCTGCTGGACCAAACAGAACTCCTGAAAGAATGAGTACACATCCAGATCCCGAAAATAGAATTGAAAAAATTAAAGAAGCTATTGAAAAGTATAGCAACAAATAGGTTGTTATTTTAATACTTGGTAGTTAGTATTTAATAATTGTAGCTGATATTTAATACTGTCTTTTTTTATTGCTTTATCAATTTTCAACTTCGGTCTTTAATCTATTATCTACTAACTTTTATATTTAACCTTTTGACCTTCAGCATATCAACCATTAACTTCATCTCGCAATCGTTTTAGTAATTTTATATAGAATTTAACTCCTAAAAATAAGACTCTTAAGTTGAATACTTCGTATATTTGGACTTCAAAATTAAATAGATTTTAGAATGAATAAGAAAGTAATTTTAATGATTTTAGATGGATGGGGAATTACTCAAGACCCTAAAGTTTCAGCAATTTTTAATGCTAAAACTTCCTATATAGATAATTTATACAACCAATACCCAAATGCTAGTTTAAGAACTGATGGTGAACACGTTGGCTTACCAGAAGGACAAATGGGAAATAGTGAAGTTGGTCATATGAATTTAGGAGCTGGTAGAATTGTTTACCAAAACTTAGTTAGAATTAATATGGCTGTAAAAAACAAAACTCTTGGTCAAGAGCAAGTTTTATTAGATGCATTAAAATACGCTAAAGAAAACAATAAAAGCATTCATTTATTAGGTTTACTTTCTAATGGTGGTATTCACTCGCACATAGATCATTTAAAAGGTATTTTAGATGTAGCTGCAGAAAATAATGCTAAAAATGTGTATTTACATGCGTTTTCTGATGGTAGAGATTGCGATCCAAAATCAGGAAAATTCTTTGTAAATGACATTCAAGAGCATATGGCAAAAACTACTGGAGAAGTTGCAACTATTACCGGAAGATATTTTGCAATGGATAGAGATAAACGTTGGGAACGCGTAAAAATTTCTTACGATGCAATGGTAAATGCAATTGGAACAAAATCTACAAATGCTTGTGAAACCATTGAGCAAAGTTATGCTGATGGTGTTACTGATGAGTTTATTAAACCAATTATTATGACCAATGCTGATGGAACTCCAAAAACACAAATAAAAGCTGATGATGTTGTAATATTCTTTAATTACAGAACCGATAGAGGTCGTGAGTTAACTGAAGTGCTTACACAACAAGATTACCCAGAGTTTGGTATGAAAACATTACCACTTCATTATGTAACTATTACAAATTACGACGAAACTTATAAAGGAATTAACGTAATTTACAATACCGACAATTTAGTTGATACATTAGGAGAGGTTTTAGAAAAAGCAGGAAAAAAACAAATTAGAATTGCTGAAACTGAAAAATATCCGCACGTAACCTTTTTCTTTTCTGGAGGTAGAGAACAAGAATTTGAAGGTGAAAAACGATTATTATGTCCATCACCAAAAGTTGCAACTTACGATTTAAAACCAGAAATGAGTGCATATGAAATTCGTGATGCAATTATTCCTGAATTAAATAAAAAAGAAGTTGATTTTGTGTGTTTAAACTTTGCAAACGGTGATATGGTTGGACATACTGGAGTTATGGAAGCCGCTATTAAAGCCTGTGAAGCTGTAGATGAATGTGTGAAAGATGTAGTTACAGCTGCCAACGCAAATGATTATACAACTTTAATTATTGCAGATCACGGAAACTGTGAAACTATGATGAATCCTGATGGTTCACCTCATACATCACATACTACAAATCCAGTTCCTTTTATTTTAGTTGATAAAGATTTGAAAAAAATTGAAGATGGTGTTTTAGGTGATATTGCTCCAACAATTTTAAAATTAATGGGTGTTGAACAACCAAAAGCAATGACTAGACATTCATTAGTATAATTTGTTTTTAAAACTTTAATAAAATGAAGAGGCTATTATTTTTAGTAATTATTGTGAGTGCGTTTAGTTGTTCATCAAAAAAAATTGTGGTGAATGCAACTGAAGACGCTGCTGGAAATTTAGTTGGAATTGCCAACAAGGAAAGTTTTCAAACAGCTCCTTTTAACACTTGGTTTCAACCAAATTACGATAGTTACCAATTAAATACTGAAGTTGTTGAAACCTTAAAGCCGCTGCTTAAAAACGTAACTATAAAAGCTTTTATGGGAACTTGGTGTGGTGACAGTCAACATCAAACACCCGTTTTTTATAAAATTTTAGATGCTGCTGAATTTAATTATAAAAATTTAGAATTGGTAACTGTAAACAGAGGTAAATCAACTCCCGATAATTTACAAGAAGGTTTTGATATACAAAGAGTACCAACATTTATTTTCTTTAAAAATGGAAAAGAAATTGGTCGTTTTGTTGAATACCCAAGAGAAACAGTTGAAAAAGATATGTTAAAAATTGTAAGTGGAGAACCTTATAAACACTCTTACCAAGATTAATTTATTTAAATTATAAAAATAAAAAAGCCGTTAACTCAACAATAGAGATAACGGCTTTTTATTTATAATAAAAACACTCTTATTTTGTAGCTTCAAAGTACTCTTTTTCCATACTTTCTCTAAAATCTGGATGTGAAATTTTAATTAATTCCGCAACACGCTGATTAATTGTTTTTCCATACAAATCGGCAACACCATATTCCGTAACTACATATTGCACATGAGCTCTTGTAGTTACAACACCAGCACCTTTATTTAAAAAAGGAACAATTCTACTAATTCCTTTATTTGTAACTGACGGCAAGGCAATAATCGCTTTTCCTCCTTCACT
>NZ_JBFHHX010000121.1:0-9942 GCF_041596795.1 Lutibacter sp. | reverse complement strand
CCATCAAATGTATTTAATCTACTATTAGAAGAAACAGAGCTTTCACAAGCTCTCATTACTGTTGTACCAACAGCACATACTCTTCTTTTATTATCAATAGCTTTATTTACAATATCAACAGTTTCTTGATTAATAATAGCTTGTTCAGAATCCATTTTATGTTTCGATAAATCTTCTACCTCAACAGGACTAAAAGTTCCTAAACCAACGTGTAATGTTACCTCTGCAAAATCAACTCCTTTAATTTCTAAACGTTTCATTAAATGTTTAGAAAAATGCAAACCTGCAGTTGGTGCTGCTACGGCTCCTTCGTGTTTAGCGTAAATTGTTTGGTAACGCTCTTCATCTTCAGGCTCAACTGGTCTGTTAATATATTTTGGAAGTGGAGTTTCTCCTAATTCCTCTAATTTTTTTCTAAATTCTTCGTAAGAACCATCATATAAAAAACGTAATGTTCTTCCTCTAGATGTTGTATTGTCTATTACTTCGGCAACTAAACTTTCATCATCTCCAAAAAACAATTTATTACCAATTCTAATTTTTCTTGCTGGATCTACTAATACATCCCACAATCTGCTTTCTGCATTTAATTCTCTTAATAAAAATACTTCAATTCTAGCTCCGGTTTTTTCTTTTTCACCATACATTCTAGCCGGAAAAACCTTTGTATTGTTCATAATCATTAAATCTCCTTCATCAAAATAATCTATAATATCTTTAAATAATTTATGTTCAATTGTTTTATCTTTTCTATTTAAAACCATCAAGCGAGACTCATCTCTATGTTCTGCTGGGCGTTCAGCTAATAATTCTTCTGGTAAATCGAATTTAAAATGTGATAATTTCATGTATTTTTTTTATTAAATGTGCGCAAATATACAACATCGACATAGGCGTTGTCAAGTGTTTCCCAATAAATCTTTGTTTTTAAGGTTTTTAGTTGGTTACTTTATCAAAATCTGACCAAAATGTTGGATAACTTTTTGAAACAACATCGGCCTCTTCTATTACAATTGGAACCTTTAAGGCTAATGGTGCAAAAGCCATTGCCATTCTATGATCGTGATAGGTTGCAATGCTAATATTCTCTTTTATTTTTGATGAAGCTTTTAACAATAATGTTTCGTTTGTTATTTCAACTTCACCACCTAATTTTTCAATTTCAGTTTTTAAGGCTACTAACCTATCTGTTTCTTTAATTTTTAAGGTATGAAGCCCTGTTAAATAACATTCAATACCTAATCCAAAACAAGTTACTGCAATTGTTTGAGCAATATCTGGAGCGCTTTTTAAGTTTAAGGTTGGAAAATTATACGTTGTACGTTTGTTTTTAAGGGTTATTGTATTTTCTCCAAAAGTGGTTTCAACACCTAAATTTTTATAAATTTCGGCTAATACTGAATCTCCTTGTAAACTAGATTGTTTATAGGCCGATAATGTAATTTCTGAATTTGGACTTAACGCACACAAACTGTAATAATAAGATGCCGAACTCCAATCAGATTCTACAACTATTGTTTTTGATGAAATGCTAGGTTTTGGATGTATAGTAATAGAATCATCATCCCAAGAAAGCTCAATTCCTAATTCTGCTAACAATGTTAATGTCATTTTTATATATGGAACAGAGGTAATTTCTCCTTTAAATTTTAGCTTCAATCCATTTTTTAAGGTAGCTCCTATTAATAATAATGAAGAAATATATTGGCTACTTACATTTCCTTCAATTTCTACATAGCTGTTTGTAAGTTTTTTTCCTGATATTTTTAAAGGAGGAAAACCTTCCTGCTCTAAATATTCAATATTTGCACCTAATGATTTTAAAGCCTCCACCAATATTTTTATAGGTCTTTCTTTCATTCTTGGCGAACCAGTAAGTACAATTTCAGCACCTTCTTTAACTGCAAAATACGATGTTAAAAAACGCATTGCTGTACCCGCGTGTCCAATATTTATTTCATTAGAAGTACTTGTTAAAGCTTTTTGCATTAACACAGAATCATCTGAATTTGAAATATTTTTAATGATTAAATTTGGATAAAACTGTTGTAAAATCAACAATCTATTTGTTTCACTTTTTGATCCTGTAATTTGAACAATTCCGTTTACAGTTTTTCCTGTTTTATTGATTTTTAACAACTCCATAATACTTCTTAAACATTAAAAAACGCCTTCAATTTTTAATTAATAGCCGCAAAGTTAAACTTCCAGTAGAAGTGTGCAAATTTTCTATAAAAAGTTACTGATTATTTTTTTATAAACTTATAATATCCTGCCATAAAAACACCGTAAAAAGCAGACATTGCGCCTATTCTTTTTACAAAATTAATCCATTTTCCTTCAGAAAAAATATGATCTACCATTATGGAGAAACTCATGTTTTTTAAAATTGAGAAACCAATTTCAAAAAATGAAACCAACACTAAAAAAACAACTGCAAAGCGAATTGCTATTTTAAAAAAGGGAACGTTTTTATATTTATTCATTTACTTTAATTTTTCATTATTTTGATGGCGATCGTGATCTCGTTTAGTTTTTACATCCATTTTTTTATCAAAAGCAGCTTGTAAATCAATACCTGTTTGGTTGGCTAAACACAAAACTACAAAAACAACATCGGCTAATTCTTCGCCTAAATCTTTATTTTTATCGCTTTCTTTTTCACTTTGTTCACCATAACGTCTTGCTATAATGCGCGCCACTTCACCAACTTCTTCTGTTAATTGCGCCATATTTGTAAGTTCGTTAAAATAACGCACGCCGTGTTCTTTTATCCAAGTATCAACTACTAATTGACCATTTTTTAAATCCATTCTATTAATATTTTTAATTTCAAATATACTTAACTAATTATAGTTTATTTTTTAAATACTTTAAAAATTCTGTTCTCGAAATTTCATCAGCTCCTAAACTTTCTAAATGTGTGTTGTAAACTTGGCAATCGAGCAATTTATAATTTTCCTTTTCTAATTTTTTAACCAAATAAATAAATGCCAATTTAGATGTGTTGCTAACTTTGCTAAACATACTTTCTCCACAAAATATATGTCCTAAATCAACACCATATAAACCACCTACTAGTTCATTATTTTCCCAAACTTCAACAGATTTTGCAATTCCTAGCTTATGTAATTTAATATAAGCCTCTTGCATTTCATTTGTAATCCAAGTTCCGCCTTGCCCTTCTCTATAAATAGTTTTACAGTTTGAAATAACTTCAGCAAAATTTTGATTAAAAGTAATTTTAAATTTATTTTTTCGGATAATTTGCTGCATACTTTTTGAAATTTTCAAATCTTTAGGAAACAGCACCATTCTTTCTTTTGGACTATACCAAATTATAGGCTCGCCTGTATTAAACCAAGGAAAAATACCACTTTTATATGCTAGTTGTAATCTCTCTACAGATAAATCTCCACCAATTGCCAAAATACCATCTTTATTAGCTAAATGAACTGGCGGAAAAATTATTTCTTTTGATAACAAATACACTTTTTAATTTTTTTACAAATATACTGAAACAAAAAAAGAGAAAAACTGTAGTTTTTCTCTTTTTAAAATATTGTAATTACCTATTATTAAAATGGTAAATCGTCTGGTTCATTATCATCAATATCAGCAGTTGTTTCAAAACTTTCATCTGGTGGCGTTGAACCTGGTTCAACAGCTTGCGCTCCTTCTATTCTCCAACCTTGAATTGAGTTAAAATAAACAGCTTCTCCTTGTGGGTTTATCCATTCTCTTCCTCTTAAATTGATAGAGATTTTTACGTCTTGCCCAACTTTGTAATTATTTAATAAATCACATTTATCTTGTACAAATTCCACCATTAATGGTTGTGGATATTGCTCATTTGTTGTTACAACAATTTCTCTTTTTCTAAAACCACTTGCTCCAAAAGTTTTAGTTTCATCAATTTTTTTAATTTTTCCTGTAATTTCCATTTGTCTAATTATTTCATTAAAAGCACTTTCCAAGTGCTCACATCATCATTTCTTTTTCTAAAAGTGATTTCACAAATGTATGTTTTTTTAAAGAATCAATCCCAATTAATTGGCTATGTTCTTTTGTAAACTTATTAACATCTACAGTTAAAAAAAGTAAAACATGTAAATTTTAACACAATTTTTTAATTTAAATATTGCTATTATTTTATCCTTTAATTTTACAGAAAATTAAACAGTTAACCTAAATGTAGTTTTAACCAGAAGTAATTAATTGCACTTTAAAATAATATCAATTTAAATTTTAAGTTATTAGTAACATATATTTTATATTTGAACAATGGCATCGTACAAAAATATACATATTATTAGGTGGATAGTAATTATAGCTTCTTTTATAATTGTTGCTTCTATTTTATGGAATACTTATGATTTTTTTCAGAAATTTAAAAATGAAGAAAGAGCTAAAATGGAAATTTTAGCGGGCGCTTATGAACGTTTTAGTATCGCCGATTTAGAGGCTGACATTTCTTTAGAAGATAAAATTATTAGTAAAAACAATAACATTCCAATGATTATTACTAATGAAAAGGATAGCATTACAGAATGGGCGAATTTAGACACTATAAAATCTCAAGAAAAAAACTATTTAAAGAGCCAGTTAAATAGTATGAAAAAACAAAATGAACCAATTTTAGTAAGCCATAATAAAGGAGAAATTAAACAATATATTTACTATAAAGATTCTGATTTATTAACCAAATTAAAATATTACCCTATTGCTTTAATTTTAATATTATTTTTATTTGCCAGTGTAATTTACTTGTTCTTTAAATCTAATAAAGTTGCCGAACAAAACATTTTATGGACAGGAATGGCTAAAGAAACGGCTCATCAAATAGGAACTCCACTATCTTCACTTTTAGGTTGGATTGAAATTTTACGCTTAGAAAATACTGACGAAAACACGGTTGCCGAAATTGAAAAAGATGTTGAACGATTAAATACTATTGCAGAACGGTTTTCTAAAATTGGTTCATACCCTGTACTTAAAGAACATAATATTGTTGAAGCTACTCAAAACTCTTTTCATTATTTACAATCTCGCAGTTCTAAACAAGTAGAATTCAATTTTAAATCTGTTGAAAATAATATTCCTGTAAATTTAAATATTCAACTTTTTAGCTGGGTAATTGAAAATTTAGTAAAAAATGCCATAGATGCGATGGAAGGAAAAGGAAAAATCTCACTTTCAATTTCAGAAAAAGAAAAAGAGGTTTTTATAAAAATAACCGACAACGGTAAAGGGATTCCTAAAAACCTTCAACAAAAAATATTTGCACCAGGTTTTACAACAAAAAAACGTGGTTGGGGTTTAGGTTTATCTTTAGCAAAGCGCATTATTGAAGATTACCATAACGGTAAAATAGTTGTTCAAAAATCGGAAATAGGAAAAGGAACTACTTTTTTAATCTCTTTAAAAAAATAAATTATAAGTTTTCTGCAATTGCTTTTGCTGTTGCAATAAATTCCTCTGGTTGTAACTTTACCTTTTTATTAAACTGAAAATCTTCCATTGCTTGTAATGGAATTAAATGCACGTGCACATGTGGAACTTCTAAGCCAACAACGGCCATTCCAACTCTTTTACACGGAACTGCTTTCTCTAAAGCAATAGCAATTTCTCTGGAGTAGCTCATTAACTTAGCGTATAAATCTTCCTCCATATCAAATAATTTATTCACTTCCTTTTTAGGCACAACCAAGGTATGTCCTTTTGCATTTGGATTGATATCTAAAAAAACAAAGAAATCATCATTTTCAGCAATTTTATACGAAGGAATTTCGCCACTAATTATTTTAGTAAATATTGAACTCATAATTTAAATTTTAATCAAAATTAACAAACCCTTTTCAATTAGCAAACTGAAAAGGGTTTGTTTCAATATATTTAATAGCTATTATCTAGAAATCTCTAATATTTCAAAACTCATAATACCGCTTGGCACTTGTATTTCGGCAACCTCACCAACTTTCTTTCCTAACAATCCTTTTCCTATTGGAGAATTAACAGATAGTTTTCCCTCTTTAATATTTGTTTCAGAATCTGCCACAAGTGTATAAGAAAACTCCATATTATTGGCAGTATTTTTTAATTTCACTTTAGAATGAATTAATATTTTTGAGGTATCTAATAACGATTCATCAATTACTCTAGCGTTTGCAACAACTTCTTTTAGTTTGGCTATTTTCAACTCTAAAAGAGACTGTTCTTCTTTTGCTGCATGGTATTCTGCGTTTTCACTTAAATCACCTTTATCTCTTGCTTCAGCAATATCATTACTGACTCTTGGACGCTCAACACGCTCTAAATTGTCTAATTCGTCCTTTAATTTTTTTAACCCTTCTTCGGTGTAGTACGAAATTTTACTCATAATTATCATTTTAATTAAAGACAAAAAATCTCAAAACTGGAAACCAGTATGAGATTTTACACAAATGTACAAAATATTTGTAAATTGCAACCGTTTAGCAATAAACTTGATATTATAACTATGCGTCATCTAATTTTATTATTTTGCTTAATTACTTTTTTTTCATGTGAGAAAAATGAAACTTATGATTTGTTACCAAGCACAAGCGTTGATGTGGGGATTAATTTAAATTTACCCAAATATCAAAACTTATTAATTCCATCTGGCTGGGTTTATATTGAATCTGGATCTAATAATGGATTGCAAGGTATTTTAGTTATAAATACTGGCTTAACACCAAAATACAAAGCCTTCGAAAGAGCTTGTCCAAACAACGATTGCTCTTCTGCTATGACGTTTGATGGCAGCTTAAAATTAAAATGCAGTTGCGATAGCAGTGAGTATAGTGTTATTGATGGATCTCCTCAAACTTCAGGAAATTCTCAGTTTGCACGTGAATATACCGTAACTGTTGTTAGCAGTACTTATATAAATATTACTAACTAATAGTTACTTATTTAAAAACAGATTACTATTTTTGTCCGAAAGGATAAAAAAGTGATAAATTATTTTTCTTCAAATTTTAAATTAGGTGTTTTAGGTGGCGGACAATTAGGCAAAATGCTTTTAACCGAAACTCAAAAATTTGACATCTATACCAGTATTTTAGATGCCGCAGCAGATGCTCCGTGCGCACAAATTTGTAACGAGTTTCATTTAGGAAGTTTAATGGATTTTGATACTGTTTACAATTTTGGTAAAACAGTTAATTTATTAACCATTGAAATTGAACATGTTAATATTGATGCGCTACTAAAATTAGAAAAAGAAGGATTAGAAATTTATCCGCAACCTAGTGTTTTACAAATTATACAACACAAAGGAAAACAAAAAGATTTTTTTGTTGAAAATACTATTCCAACATCACCACATAAACGTTTTTCATCTTTAGAAGAATTAAAAAAGGAAACTCTAAAATTTCCTTTTGTATGGAAATCAGCTCAGTTTGGTTATGATGGAACTGGTGTTAAAATTGTAAAAAACCAACACGATTTAAATTCTTTAACAGATACCGATTGTATAATAGAGGAGTTAATTCCTTTTAAAAACGAATTAGCTGTAATTGTTGCCAGAAACAAAAATGGCGAACTAAAAACATACCCAGTTGTTGAAATGGAATTTCATCCAGAAGCTAATCAGGTTGAATATGTTATTTGCCCTGCTAGAATCTCTGATGAAGTAGCTTTAAAAGCAAAAAATATAGCTCTTAAAGTTGCAGAATCTTTTCAGCATATTGGATTGTTAGCCGTAGAAATGTTTCAAACCGATGATGACCAAATTTTAGTAAATGAAGTTGCACCACGCACACATAATAGCGGACATTATAGTATAGAAGCATCGTACACTAGCCAGTTTGAGCAACATGTTAGAAGTATTTTAAACCTTCCTTTAGGAAATACCGATAGTAAAGTTGCCGGAATTATGGTGAATTTAGTTGGTGAAGAAGGATTTTCTGGTGATGTTGTATATGAAAATATGGAAGAAATTTTAAAAATGGATGGTGTAACTCCACATATTTATGGTAAAAAACAAACACGTCCTTTTAGAAAAATGGGTCATGTTACTGTTGTAAATAACAATATTGAAAAAGCTAGACAAATAGCAGAAAAAGTAAAAAACACCATTAGAGTTATAAGTAAATAAATATCCTTTTATTTTCTAGATTCGTTAACCTGAAACAAGTTTAGAATAACGATATTTTTAAATTGTATTTCAAAATATAAAAATTAAATTATGAGTAAAGTAGGAATAATAATGGGAAGTGATTCTGATCTTCCAATTATGCAACAGGCAATAGATATTTTAAAAAGTTTTGATATTGAAACAGAAGTTGATATTGTTTCTGCACACAGAACTCCAGAAAAACTATTTGATTATGCAAAAAGTGCTCATAGTAGAGGAATTTCAGTTATTATTGCAGGTGCAGGTGGCGCAGCGCATTTACCAGGAATGGTAGCTTCTATGAGTCCTTTACCCGTAATTGGTGTTCCAGTAAAATCTAGAAATTCTATAGATGGTTGGGATTCTGTACTATCTATACTTCAAATGCCAGGCGGTGTTCCAGTTGCTACCGTTGCTTTAGATGGAGCTTTAAATGCCGGTATTTTAGCAGCTCAAATAATTGGTAGCTCAAATACAATTATTTTAAATAAAATTGTTGAGTATAAAGAAAGTTTAAAAACAAAAGTTATTGCAGCTTCAGAAAAGCTTAATAAATAATTTATAAATTATTTATTTTATCAATAGTCACTTTATCACCAGTTTTATTTACATATGTAAATTTTGGCATTAATGTGTTTATTGGCAATTTATTACTTTTATTAATCATTTTTAAATTTGTTTTTTTAGTTTCATCAAACTTTAAATCTTCATTTCTATCATCTAAAATTAAAGCTCCCATATTCAAGTAAATTTGTATTATTAAAAACGTTTCCTAATAATGAATAGTATATTTTTTAGTGTACTTTTTTATAAAATATTCTAACCTATTCTAATTTTATGACACTCTACCTATAAAATAGTCACTTTAATAATATATTTGCATTCTACAAATCAGTTTTTTCAATAATTAATTATGAATAATCCTCTTTTAAATAAATTTAACACACCTTTTTCATCTGCACCATTTTCACAAATAAAAACCAACCATTTTAAACCTGCTTTTATTGAAGGCATAAAAAAGGCAAAAATTGAAATTGACGCAATTATAAATAATAAAAGTGTTCCTACTTTTGAAAACACTATTGAAGCTTTAGAATTTAGCGGACAGCAATTAGACAGAGTTTCTAGTATATTTTTTAACCTAAACTCCGCAGAAACCTCTGATGAGATTCAGCAAATAGCACAAGAGGTTTCACCATTATTAACTGAATTCTCTAACGATATTACTTTAAATGAAGATTTATTTAAAAAGGTTAAATTAATTTATCAAATTAAAGATGAACTAAAATTAACCGATGAACAAGACATGTTGTTAACCAACAAATACAAAAGTTTTGTTAGAAACGGTGCAAACTTAAATGAAGTACAAAAAGCAGAGTTAAGAAAAATTGATGCTGAATTGTCTAAACTAAAATTAACATTTGGAGAAAATGTTTTAGCAGAAACACATGATTTTGAATTGCATTTAACAAACAAAGAACAATTAAGCGGTTTACCCGAAGGTGTTATTGAAGCGGCTGAATTAACAGCTAAGCAACATAATAAAACAGGTTGGGTTTTTACATTAGACTATCCAAGCTATGTGCCATTTATGACCTATGCCGATGATAGAAAATTACGCGAAAAAATGTCATACGCTTTTGGTGCAAAAGCTTTTAGAAATAATAAAAATGACAATCAGCAAATTGTTTTAGATATTGCAAATTTAAGACACAAAAGAGCTGTTTTATTAGGTTACACTTCTCACGCTAATTTTGTATTAGAAGAGCGCATGTCAGAATCTCCTAAAACGGTACTTACAT
>NZ_JBFHHX010000120.1:0-9949 GCF_041596795.1 Lutibacter sp. | reverse complement strand
TGATAAAAGTATTTCTATATGATTTTATGGGATTTATCAATCTTGATTATTTAAAAATGTTACTAATTTTTCAATTGCTTTTCCTCTGTGGCTAATTGCTCCTTTTTCTATCATGTCCATTTCAGCAAATGATTTTTTGTATCCTTTTGGCATAAAAATAGGGTCGTAGCCAAAACCACTATCTCCTTGTTTTTTTGTTAAAATTTGCCCTTTACAAATGCCTTCAAATATATATTGTTTTTGGTTCATGTTCAAGGCAATTGCGGTTCTAAATTGGGCTTCTCTATTTGTAGTTTCACCTAAATTGGTTAATAATTTATTCATATTAGCCTCCGCATTGTTTTCTTTACCCGCATAACGTGCAGAAAAAACGCCAGGCTCGTTGTTTAAAGCTTTTACTTCTAAACCTGTATCATCGGCAAAACAATTATAGCCAAATTTTTCAGTAATATAATTTGCTTTTAAAATAGCATTTCCTTCTAAAGTGTTGGCGGTTTCCGGAATGTCATCAAAACAATTAATATCAGCTAAACTAATAATTTCAAAGTTGGTTAACATTGCCTGAACTTCTTTTAATTTATTGGCATTGTTAGTGGCAAAAACTAGTTTTAATTTATTCATGATGGTAAGGTTCGTTTTTTAAAATGGTAAATGCTCGGTAAATTTGCTCAACAATAAATAAGCGAATCATTTGATGCGAAAAGGTCATTTTTGATAATGAAATTTTCCCTTTTGCTATTTTGTAAACAGCTTCAGAAAAACCATAAGGTCCGCCAATTACAAGTACTAATTGTTTAACTCCAGCATTCATTTTTTTTTGAAGATAGGTAGAGAAATCAATTGATCTAAGTTCTTTTCCCTTTTCATCTAATAAAATTAACACATCGGTAGGTGCTATTTTCTTTAAAATTAATTCGCCTTCTTTTTCTTTTTGTTCCTGTTCACTTAAGTTTTTAACCTTTTTTAAATCAGGAATAATATCAATTTCAAACTGAATATAATGCTTTAACCTATTCTGATACGTTTCAATTAAAGTCTGTAAATTTTTATCATCGGTTTTCCCGATTGCCAGTAATTTAATTTTCATTTGGCAAATATAAAAAGAATTAAAGTTGAAACTTTTGAAAATAAAAAAGTTATTTTTGTTTGAAAATTACGCATACAATGATTACAAAAGAACAATTTGAAAATGAACTAGATTTAATAATTGCAAATGCTATAAGGGAAGATGTTGGCGAAGGCGATCATAGCTCATTAGCATGTATTCCAATTGAAGCGACGGGTAAAGCAAAATTGTTGGTAAAAGAAGACGGAATTATTGCAGGTGTAGAAATGGCAAAACGTATTTTTAAGTATGTAGATAAAGATTTAAAAGTTGAAACCTTGATAAATGATGGAGCAGAGGTAAAGTATGGCGATATTGTTTTTTATGTAGAAGGTAGTTCGCAATCCATTTTAAAAGCAGAACGATTGGTGTTGAACATTATGCAACGAATGAGCGCAATAGCAAAAAAAACCAACCAATTTGCAAAACTTTTAGAAGGAACAAAAACTAAAATTTTAGATACCAGAAAAACAACGCCTGGCATTAGAGCTGTTGAAAAATGGGCTGTAGTTATTGGAGGTGGCGAAAACCACCGGTTTGCTTTGTATGATATGATTATGCTAAAAGACAACCATATAGATTTTTGTGGAGGCGTTGCAAAAGCTATTTTAAAAACGCAGCAATACTTAAAAGACAATAAGCTAGATTTAAAAATTATTGTGGAGGCAAGAAGCATTGAAGAAATTAAAGAAATATTAGCAGTTGGTGGTGTTCACAGAATTTTAATAGATAATTTTGATTACGAAGGAACGCGAGAAGCTGTTAAATTAATAGGTAATAAATGCCAAACCGAATCATCAGGAGGTATTAATTTGCAAACTGCCAGAAAATATGCCGAATGTGGTGTAGATTATATTTCATCGGGTGCTTTAACACATTCTGTTTATAATATGGATTTAAGTTTAAAAGCTGTTGATTAAAAAAAGGCTAGAGTAGTAAAGGAACAAAGGGACAAAGGGACAAAGGGACAAAAGGAGAAAGGTAACTGAAATCAGTAAATTGCTTCTATGAAAAAGATAAAAACATATAGAGAGTTGATAGTTTGGGAAAAATCTATGTCTCTAGTAAATCAGATTTATAAAGTTTCCAAACAATTTCCAAACGATGAGAATTTTGGATTAACCTCTCAATTAAGAAGAAGTGCAGTATCAGTTCCAAGTAATATTGCGGAAGGTTATGGACGAAATAGTTTAAATGATTATATTCGATTTTTAAATATCTCTGTAGGTTCATTATATGAAATTTAAACACAAATTGAAATCGCTTTTAATTTGGAGTATGTAGAAAAAAGGCATTTTGAAGAACTTTATGAAAACACTAAAGAAATTGAGAGAATGATGTCGAGTTTAATAAGAAAACTAAAAGAAAAAAGAACTAATCTATAAAAAAACTTTGCACCCTTGAACCTTTGAATACTATGTGCCATTAAATATGACAAAACCAGTAGAAGATAACCTAAATAAAATTCCACTTGTAAAATGGATTGTTAAACTTGGAAAAAGTATTATTATTCCAGGGTTGTCGGGTATGTCTTTATACGATGTTATTGAAATGTATTTTATTGGAATATTAAAAGGTGCATTAACATCGCGCGCAGGAGGAATTTCTTTTAGTTTTTTTATGGCGTTATTTCCTTTTTTACTATTTATTCTTACACTAATTCCGTATGTTCCAATAGATAATTTTCAAAGTGATTTTTTATTCACACTTCAAAAAATATTACCACCAAATACGGCAGAATCGGTTGATGTTGTTATTAATGATATTATAAATAACAGGTATGGAGATTTGTTATCCTTTGGTTTTATAGCTTCCATTTTTTTAATGACCAATGGCGTAAATGCTATTTTAGGAGGTTTTGAGTACTCTTACCACGTTACAGAAATGCGTAATATTATTCGGCAGTATTTTGTATCTATGGGAATGGCAATACTATTATCACTTACCTTAATATTTACTGTGGCAGTTTTAGTGTATTTTGAAATTGGTATTGCTAATTTAAAAAGTAAAGGTTGGCTAGAAGATGACTTGTTTTGGATAGAAAAAGGGCAATTTTTATTTTTTGTATTACTAATTTTTGTATCCGTTTCTTTTTTATATAAATACGGAACCAAAGAAGTAAAACACTTGTCGTTTTTTAATGCTGGTTCCATATTAACAACCTTATTAACCTTATTAATGTTCAAGTTATTTGGTATTTATGTATTAAAGTTTGCAAATTATAATCAGCTATATGGTTCCATAGGAACATTATTAGTATTAATGTTATTTGTATGGTTAAACTCTATAATATTATTGTTAGGTTTTGAGTTGAATGCAAGTATAAACAGACTTAGAAGATTTCATATTAAAGAATAAATAAATTATAATGAAAGTAATAGCAATGATTCCTGCTAGATATGAAGCAAGCAGATTTCCTGGAAAATTAATGAAAGATTTAGCTGGTAAAACAGTTATTTTAAGAACCTATGAAGCTACAAAGCAATCCAATTTGTTTGATGAGGTTTTTGTAGTTACGGATAGTGATATCATTTTTAATGAAATTACTAAAAACGGAGGGAAAGCAATAAAAAGTATAAAAGAGCACGAAAGTGGTAGCGACAGAATTGCGGAAGCTATTGAAAATTTAGAGGTTGATATTGTTGTAAATGTACAAGGCGATGAACCTTTTACAAAAACAGAACCTTTATCAAACTTGTTACATGTTTTTAAAACAGATTTAAAAAAAGAAATTGATATAGCATCTTTAAAATTTAAAATGAATGATATAGAAGAAATCAACAATCCGAACAACGTAAAAGTTGTAACCGATGAAAATGATTTTGCTATGTATTTTTCGCGTTCACCAATTCCATATCCAAGAGAAGCAACTAAAGCAGTATATTTTAAACATATTGGTATTTATGCTTTTAGAAAAGAAGCGTTAATGAAGTTTACTAAGCTGCCAATCAATCAATTAGAAGCGGCTGAAAAATTGGAAAATCTTCGTTTTTTAGCCAATGGTTTAACTGTAAAAATGGTTGAAACCAATGAAATAGCTATAGGAATTGATACACCAGAAGATTTAGAAAAAGCCAATGCTATTTTTAAAATAAAAAAATAATGAGCATTTCTCCAGAAACCATCTTTAGTATTTTAATAGGAATAGGGCTTGCGGCATCAGTCGGATTCAGAATATTTGTGCCGCTATTTGCGTTAAGTTTAGCCTCTTATTACAATATAATTCCTTTAAATGAAAGTTGGCAATGGGTTGGAAGTTCAAATGCATTGTTATTATTAGGAATCGCCACTATAGTAGAAATTTTAGCCTATTTTATTCCTTGGTTCGATAATTTACTCGATACCATAGCAATTCCGCTAGCAGCAGTTGCAGGAACCGCAGTTATGGTAGCAACCGTAAGCGATTTAAGTCCGGTAATAACTTGGGCATTAGCAATTATTGCTGGTGGAGGAACGGCTACAGCTATAAAAGGATCAACAAGTACATCGCGTTTAGCGTCAACCGCTACAACTGGTGGAATTGCTAATCCAGTAATTTCAACAATAGAAACAGGTTCATCCATTGCAATGTCTGTTTTTTCCATTTTTTTACCAATTGTAGCAATAATATGTGTAGTCATTATTTTTTGGCTCATTTTCAAAGTATTTAAATTATTTAACCCTTTAAAAAAATAACTAATGAGTTCTATAAATAAAGAGCCAAAAGATTTTATAAAATCGTTACAAATTATTCATTTCGGATTATTATCTACTGTTGTAATTTTCTCAATTTTTGTAGCTTTTACAAGAAAAGACCAACTGTTTTTCTCGTATCAGCAAGATAGGGAATTTTTATTTTTAGCAATCATTATTGCATTTGCAGGAAACTTAATAAGTAAATTTTTGTATGCTAAATTAATACAAAATATAGCTGAGAATGATAATTTATCTCAAAAAGCCATAAAATATAGTAGAGCACATATTTTTAGAATGGCATCGTTAGAATTTCCAGCGTTTATTTGTGCTTTTTTTGTTTGGTACACCAATAATAGTTTTTATTTTATTTTGGTTGGCATTTTGGTTTTAATGATGTTAGCTGTTTATCCAACAAAAACAAAGTTTGAAAATGACGTCCCTTTAACAAGTAAAGAAAAATCAATGTTAGAAAAACTTTAATTAGTTTTTTAAATTTCGGATATTTGCACACTAATTTTTTATAATGGCACAAAAACCAAGTATACCAAAAGGAACTCGTGATTTTTCACCAACAGAAGTTGCAAAACGTAACTATATTTTTTCTACTATTCGTCAAGTTTTTGAAACGTATGGATTTCAACCAATTGAAACGCCAAGTTTTGAAAATTCTGAAACCTTAATGGGGAAATATGGCGATGAAGGTGATCGATTGATTTTTAAAATATTAAATTCTGGAGATTATTTTAAAGATATTCAAAAACAAGTAATTGGTAATTTGGATTTTGCCAATACCTTTTATCAAATTTTTGATGCGATTCAATATTTAGAAGATAGAAATTCTGAATCAAATTACGAAGAATATATTAACGATTATATTGAAACGTACAACGAACTTACTGCTGAAGAAAAAAAAATGCTTCTTGATTATTTTACACTTAATAAGAAAGAATTTATTGCATTTTATGAAAATGTTGAAGTAACAGATAATGAAGAGGAATTAGAAGATAAGTCGTACTTCAAAGAAAATTTTATAGAAGAAATAGTAAAACCAAACATAAGTGTATTACTAAATTCTACCAAAGCTACAGCTTCAATTTCTGAAAAAGCATTGCGTTACGATTTAACTGTGCCTTTTGCACGTTATGTTGTGCAACATCAAAATGAAATAGAGTTTCCTTTTAAACGTTATCAAATGCAACCCGTTTGGCGTGCAGACAGACCGCAAAAAGGACGTTTTAGAGAGTTTTATCAATGCGATGCAGATGTTGTTGGAAGTAAAGGTTTATGGCAAGAAATTGAGTTTGTTCAATTATATGATGCTGTTTTTAGTAAGTTACGCTTAACCGGTGCGACTATAAAGCTTAACAACAGAAAAATATTAGCAGGAATTGCAGAAATTATTGGTGAAGCAGATAAATTAATTGATTTTACAGTTGCTTTAGATAAGTTAGATAAGATTGGCGCTGAGGGAGTTACTAAAGAAATGTTAGAAAAAGGTATTTCTGAAACTGCAATTGAAAAAGTGCAGCCATTATTTAGTTTTAATGGTACAAATCAAGAAAAATTAAACCAATTACAAGTATTGTTGGCAGATTCTGTAGAAGGAACAAACGGTGTAAACGATTTACGTTTTGTAATTGATAATATTGAAATTTTAGGCTTGCAAAGTGCAAATTTAGAGATTGATGTAACTTTGGCAAGAGGTTTAAATTATTATACAGGAGCAATTTATGAAGTTTCTGCACCAAAAGGAGTTCAAATGGGATCAATTGGAGGTGGAGGAAGATATGACGATTTAACGGGTATTTTTGGATTAAAAGATATGAGTGGCGTTGGAATATCTTTTGGGTTGGACAGAATTTATTTAGTATTAGAAGAATTAAATTTATTTGATGCTGTTGAGTTGCCAAAACCTAAAGTTTTGTTTGTGAATTTTGGAGATAAAGAGGCTGCATATTGTATGAAAGCTTTGGCTAAACTAAGAGAAAACAACATTAAATCAGAGTTATATCCTGATAGCTCTAAAATGAAAAAGCAAATGAATTATGCCAATAAAAGAGAAATTCCTTTTGTGGTAATTGTTGGCTCTTCAGAAATTGAAAAGAATAAATATACAGTAAAAATAATGCAAACTGGTGAGCAACAAGAGTGTAGTTTAGAAGAATTACTAAAAATCACCCAATAACTTTAAAACAATTTGTAAGTTTGCAGACTAATAATTAAATCATGTTTGAAAGTAAAAATATAATGACAAATAAGATTGATGAAAGAGGAGATGATCACGTAGGATCTTCTGCTAAAACACCTTTAAGAGCAGATGCTTTTGAAATATCGGATGAAGAAAAAAGAAATCGTATTGAAGCAAGTGTACGAGATATTTTAAATACATTAGGAATGGATTTACAAGATGACAGCCTAAAAGGAACTCCAAGAAGAGTTGCTAAGGCTTTTGTAAATGAACTTTTTTCTGGATTAAATCCTGTTAATAAACCAAAATTATCAACCTTTGATAATAACTATAAATATGGTGAAATGTTGGTAGAAAAAAACATTACAGTCTATTCTACTTGCGAACATCATTTATTACCAATTGTAGGTAGAGCACATGTTGCTTATATTTCTAATGGAAATGTAATTGGCTTATCTAAAATGAACCGAATTGTAGATTATTTTGCAAAACGCCCACAAGTACAAGAGCGTTTAACCATGCAAGTAGTACAAGCATTACAAGAAGCATTAGGAACAGATGATGTGGCTTGTGTAATTGATGCAAAACATTTATGTGTAAATTCTCGAGGAGTACGCGATATTGAAAGCAGTACAGTTACTTCAGAATTTGGAGGGAAATTTAAAGATAAAGACGTTCGTAGAGAGTTTTTAGATTATATAAAAATGGATACCAAATTTGGTGATATTCAGTAAAATACAGTTACATAAATAAAAAAAGCACCATTTATTGGTGCTTTTTTTAGTACATTGATTCTAAATAAAATTTTATGAAGATAATTATAGCCATAGCAATACTTTTTGCTTTTATTGATTTTAAAGTATCAGCGCAAGAATCAAATCAACAAAAAGAAACCACTTTACAACTGTTAAAGGAAGATTGTTTATTAATTTTAGGAGGTGTAAAATACGCATACACGCAACCATTTAAATGGGAAAAAGACGATTTTTTAACAGCTGGAGGAATAGTTGCTGGAACTGCACTTATGTATATTTATGATGAGCAAACGAGTGAATATTTTGTAAATCAAAGTGAGGGTGCACCACAAATGTTAAAAGAATTTGGGTGGTATTATGGTAGTCCACAAAACTTTTTTATGATTTCGGCTGGAATTTATGGATATGGATTATTTGCTAAAGATGAGGCATTTAGACATACAGGAGTATTAATTATTTCTTCAGCTGTAGCTACCGGGCTTATACAAACAATAAGTAAAAATGCTTTTGGTAGAGCAAGACCTTCTCAAGATGTTGGAAGTAGAGAATTTAAATTTATGAGTAAGGAATCTGGTTATCACTCATTTCCATCAGGTCATTCAATTTTATCGTTTACAGCTTCACACGCAATAGCAAAACAATTTGAAAATATTTGGGTAAAAGGAGGTATTTATGCTGTTGGTTTAATTGCTCCTGTTTCTAGATTATGGGAAGGTGCACATTGGTTAACTGATGTTACCTTAGGAATGGTGTTAAGTGTTGTTATTGTTGATGGTATAGATAATTTTTTACAAGAAAAAAAGGAAAGTAATAAAGAGAAACTGATTAACTGGAATGTAAATATTGGCGTAGGTTCTATTGGTTTACGTGGTACTTTTTAACTTAATGAGGTGCTAAAATTTGAAAGGGTACCATTGGTATATTTCTAATTATCCAAAATATAATTACAATAATTAAAACAATTATAGGTGTTTTAGGGTGATAAGTATAGTTGTAAATATTCTTCTTAAAAATATAATTATAAGCTATTATTAAAAAATGATAAGCAATAAATAACAATCCTAAAATATACAATACATTTTGTTTAGCAACTGCAATAAAATTTAAATTTAATAAATAATGCGTTGCTCGTTGACTTCCGCAACCAGGGCAGTAAAAGCCAGTTGTTAAATACAATGGACATTTAGGTAAAAAATTTACGGTACTTGGATTTATTGTGTAATATAAAATTAACAATGCAATTCCTAAAATAAGAATGGCATAGTATTTAAGTTTTATATTTTTTAGTATTTTAAAATTCACCAGATTGCAGTAACGTAAAACCTCCTAAAACAACTATAAAAACAACCGTTAATACAGCTAAAATTAAACCTGAAATAATAGATGCAATCACCCAGTTTTTTGCACTTTTTGAAGCTTTAATTGCTCCGTTGTAATTCTCACTTGAAAATTTAGAGTTTACTTGCGCAGCATAAATAATACTAATAATTCCAAATGGTTGACAGCAAAATATTGTTACCAAAATAGCTTCAACTAAATAATTTTTTGGTTGATGAGGTTTCATTAAAAATCGATTTTATTTAAAAAAATAAAATCGAAGATACAATTATTTATATCGAATTATTAATAAGTTTGAAAATAAAATGTATTTCACCTGCAATTTGTTGATTGGTTTCTAAATACTTTTGAGATTGATATAGCGAATTATCAAATGTTTTTGGATCATTAAATGGTAAATAAAATCTTTCAATAGCTTCAGGAATAAATGGACAATTTTCATCGGCATTTGAACAAGTTAGTATTGCAATATATGGTTTTTTAATCTGCTCGTCATCGTATAATTTTGAAAAACCTATAATTGGATTTACACCATTTTTATAATTAATAGCATATACTGGATTTTGATGTGAAAATTCAACTATTTGAAATGAAAATCCAACTTCTTGCAGTGTTTTAACGGTATTTCTGTAAAAAGAAGTTACAGAGGTTCCACCTGAAAAACATTTAACCTCAGATAATTTAAAATAGTTTGCTGCATAACTAGCCCAAACTTGAGATAATTGACTTCTTCTGCTATTATGTGTGCATATAAAATTAAGATTTACTCGCTTGTTAACTCTTAATTGTGAGGCTATAAAATTGGCAATAGACTTTAATAATTGCTTTCTGTTTTCATCAATTTTTAAATTTTCTAAAGCAGTTTTAAAAAAATGTTCTGTATTTATG
>NZ_JBFHHX010000119.1:0-10273 GCF_041596795.1 Lutibacter sp. | reverse complement strand
TGGAACCGATTTTCCTTCAGCAATAAAATCTGGAATAAAGCGTAAGAAAATAAGATTTATCAATACAATAATTCCAACATTTAATAATTTAATAATAGCATATCGTATTGGTCTGTTTGCTGCGCGTAAATAAGCAAATGGTACTACAGAAATAGTATCTATCACTAAAATTCCAATAAATAATTTAAATTGTAAGGCGTTGTTAGAAAAATCGAAAAGGCTTATAAACTGGTTTGAAAATATAAAAGCACTTGCTAAAAATAGGATAGAAGCAACAAAAACACTTATAAATGAGGTTGAAATTATGCTGTCTTTTTTTCCTTCGGAATTATAAAACCTAAAAAAAGAGGTTTCCATACCAAAGGTTAGCAAAACGGTAAATAAAGCAATCCAAATATAAAAATTAGTATTTTCAGCGTAATTATCAGTAGGTAGCGCATCGGTATGAACGCGGACTAGTAAAAAGTTGATAACTCTAGGTAAAACGGCTGCAATTCCGTAAATTATGGTATCCTTGAAAAATCTTTTAAGTGTGCTCAAAGTTTGGTATAAAGGTGTTTTTTTATAAAAGCATAAAAGTACAAAAGTAAATATTGAATTCAATAAAAATAGTTGAAGGATATGTTACCATAATTTTAAGAGTCATTTTAATTAAGTTTTTTTACTTTTGAATTTTAAAACCATATGTATGATTAATAATCCGAAAATTGCAGTTTTTGGAAGTGGAAGTTGGGCTACTGCAATTGTTAAAATGTTGTGTGAAAATTTAGATCAAGTTGGATGGTATATACGAAATGAATCTACATTAGACTATATAAAAGAGAACCAACACAATCCAAATTATTTAAGTTCAGCAGAATTATCTATTGAAAAATTACATTTATCGAGTAATATAAACACATTAGTTTCATATGCAGATATTTTAATTTTTGCAATTCCATCGGCTTTTTTAAAAGCTGAATTAGATAAAATTACTGTTGATTATTCATCAAAAATTGTATTTTCTGCTATTAAAGGAATTGTACCAGAAAGCGGTTTAATTGTTGGAGAACACTTTCATAAAAATTACAATATTCCATTTGAAAATATTGGAGTAATTACTGGTCCTTGTCACGCAGAAGAAGTTGCCATGGAACGTTTATCTTATTTAACCATTGCTTGCCAAGATGCCAAAAAAGCAAAGCAAATGAGTAAATTATTAGCCAGTCATTATATAAATACTAAAATTTCTGATGATATTATTGGAACGGAATATGCCGCTATGCTTAAAAATATTTATGCAATTGCAGCTGGTATTGCACATGGTTTGGGATATGGAGATAATTTTCAATCAGTGTTAATGTCAAACTCTATTAGAGAAATGAAACGTTTTATAAAAAAAGTGCATAAAATGAAACGTAACATTAACAATTCGGCCTATTTAGGAGATTTATTGGTTACCGGTTATTCTGTTTTTAGTAGAAATAGAATGTTTGGAAATATGATTGGCAAAGGATATACAGTAAAAAGCGCTATGATGGAAATGAGTATGGTAGCCGAAGGATATTATGCAGCAAAAAGTGCGTATGCAATAAACGAGAAAAATAAAGCAAAAACACCTATAATAGATGCGGTGTATCAGGTGCTGTATTTAAACAAAAATCCAAAGCAGGTGTTTAAAAAATTAACAGAATTATTAGATTAATTGTTGATTTCTAGGAATTAATTAACGTTAATTTTAAATAAATTTTAACACTTTTTGTGTTTTGCATTAAAATAATTTTAACTTTGCAACTTAATTTATTTTTTAACAATGAAAAAAGGTACAGTAAAATTCTTTAATGAATCTAAAGGTTTTGGATTTATTACAGAAGACGGATCAAAAACAGAATACTTCGTACACATTTCTGGTTTAGTAGACGAAATCAGAGAAGGTGATGCAGTAGAATTTGATTTAAAAGAAGGAAAAAAAGGTTTAAACGCTGTAAGTGTTAGCGTAATCTAAGAATTATCAAACTTTTTAAAGAATTTAAAGCTCATCAATATTGATGAGCTTTTTTTATGTCTATGGTTTTCTTATTGTGATATTAATCATAAATCTAATATTTTTGATTTTGTATTTTTGTTAAATATTTCATTTAAAATAAGTTATGAGCAAAAAAATTGGTATTATTTATTCTTCGGTAGATGGACAAACTTTAAAAATATGTAAAAAAATAGAAGAACAACTTCAAAATAAAAACCTGTCAGTTTCTCTTTTTTCTATTGATAATTTTAATGAAGATATTTTAAGTTTTGATACCCTAATTATTGGTGCAAGTATTAGGTACGGTGTTCATAATGAAAAAATTATAAAATTTATAAACACTAATAAAAATAAGTTAGATTCTATAAAAACTGCATTTTTCTCGGTAAATTTAGTGGCCCGTAAACCAGAAAAAAGCACTCCAACCACCAATCCTTACGTAGTTAAATTTTTTAAAAATATAAATTGGAACCCAACCATTGTTGAAGTATTTGCGGGAAATTTAGACTATAGTAAGTATCCTTTTTTCGATAGAATAATGATTCAATTAATAATGTGGATTACCAAAGGCCCAACTGATAAAAATACCAAAATTGAATATACAAACTGGGATAAAGTAAAATTGTTTAGTAATGAAGTACAAATAATTTAATTTATTATATTAGCAAAACGTACAAATTAAAACCCCGTAAATGCCAATATGGTAGAAAATTACATTAATAATACTTTAAAATTTATAGCTGATAATGGGTATAAATTAAACAACAATCAATTTTTACAAGAAACAGCCATATTTTTAGCTGATTTATTAAATGTTAATTATGTTTTAATTAATAAATATTCTACTGAGAATCCAAATATTGTAACTATTGAATGCTTTTATTCTAAAAAGCAACAAACTTTTTTTCCAAAAACAATTTACAATTTAGCCAATACTCCTTGTCAAAATGTTATAAATAAAAGTATTTGTAGTTATCCTTCAAACACAAAAAAATTATTTCCAAAAGATGAAGCTTTAACCAAATTTAATATTGAAAGTTATATTGGCGTTCCCTTATGGAGTAAAAATAAACAGCCTATTGGTTTAATTGCAATAATGAATGATAAACCAATAAGCGATGTAAAAATAATTGAAAATTGCGTTCAAATTCTTGCCATTAAATTAGAGAAATATTTAGAAAAAATAATTTTAAATGATCAAATTAATTTAACCAATGTTAACTTAGAAAATTCACAAAATAATTTTGAAAAATTATCAAATTTAACTTTTGAAGGAATTTTAATTCATAAAAAGGGTATTGCAACTGATATAAATTTATCATTAGCAACTATGTTTGGCTATAAAAAGGAAGAAATAATTGGTAAAAATATAATTGATCTATTTTTTGATAAAAAATACCACAATCAAATTGAACAAGAGAGTAGCAAAATACATGCTTTACCATACGAAATTGAAGGTATTAAAAAAGATAAATCTACTTTTAATGTAGAAATAGAATCTAAAACAATTAAATTAGGAGATACTAAAAAGCTTAGAGTTGCGGCTATTAGAGATGTTACTGAAAGAAAAAATGTTGAAAATAGATTACAGGAAGCACAAAAAATAGCTTGTTTAGGCTCGTATTCTTTTAATGTTATTAAAAACACATGGAACAGTTCCAAAATATTGAATGGTATTATTGGTATTGAATCCAATTATCCTAAAACTTTAGAATCGTGGCTGCAATTAGTTCACCCAGATGATAGAGCGGATTTTGCTTCGTATTTAGAAACACAAATTTTAACAAAACACCTGCCATTTGATAAACAATACCGAATTATTAGAAATAATGACCAACAAATTAGATGGGTGCATGGTTTTGGAAAACTTATTTTTGATAAAAATAAAAACCCAATTGAGTTAATAGGAACCATACAAGATATAACACCTACAATAAAAACACAACTAGAACTTCAAAAGGCCAAAGAAAAAGCAGAAGAAAGTGAATTGTTATTTAAATCTTTAGTAAAACAGGCTGGAGATGCTATGTATTTGGCCGATTTTGAAGGAAATATTATTGAAGTTAATGATAAGGCGGTTCAAAACTCTGGTTATAGTAGAACGGAGTTATTAACCATGAATGCTAAAAATTTAGAAGCTGAATTTAATAAATTAAACAAAAACAAATCGGTTTGGAATAAATTATCAAGTAAAAAACAGGTAACCATTGAAACGTTACATAAAAGAAAAAACGGATCCATTTTTCCAGTTGAAATTAATATTGCAGCACTTAAAATTGGCGATAAAAAATTACTACTAGGGTTTGCCAGAGATATTTCTGAAAGGAAAAAGATTTCAGAAGAACTAAAATTATTATCTACTGCTGTTTCACAAAGTGGAAATTCTATTGTTATAACCGATAAATTTGGAAAAATAGAATTTGTAAATCCTAAATTTACGGAAGTAACCGGCTACTCATCTAAAGAAGTTATTGGAAAAACACCCAATGTTTTTAAATCTAAAACACATTCAGATATTTTTTATAAAACATTATGGGATACTATTTTAAGTGGTAAAAATTGGAAAGGAATTTTTCAGAATAAAACAAAAAAAGGAAAATTAATTTGGGAACAAGCAACCATAACTCCCATAAAAAATGAGCAAGGAATAATCACTAACTTTTTAGCCATTAAAGAAGATATTACAGAACAAAAACAATCTGAAATAGATTTAAAAGAAGCGTATGTTAAAATACAAGAAAGCGAAGATTATTTAAAACGAATTCTTGAAACTGCCAATGAAGGTTTTTGGATGATTAGCACTAATGGTGTTACCATTGATGTTAATATAAAAATGTGTAGTATTTTAGGCTATAAAAAAGACGAATTTGTTAAAAAATCTATATTTGATTTTGTTGATGAAAAAAACAAATTACTTTTTCTAGAGCAAATGACATTGCGAGATAAAGGATTATCAACATCTTACGAAATTGAATTGATTAAAAAGAATGGTAAAAAAGCTGTTTGTTTATTTAATACCTCACCAGTATATGATGACAATAATACCCGCAAAGCATCATTTGCACTTGTAACCGATGTTACCAAACTTAAAGTTGCCTCCAATAAACTAAAATCTAGAAATCACGAATTAAGTGAGTTAAGTGTAGAATTATTTAAAAGCAATAAAAAATTAAAAGAATTAAGCTCTAGGTTTATAAATTTATTTGAAGAAAGTCCTATTTCTATTCTAGAAGAAGATTTTTCAGAAGTAATTGAGTGTATTCATCAAAAAAAATCTGAAACCAACGATTTTAAAAAATATTTAGATGAAAATTTAGATTTTGTAAAACATTGTACTAATAAAATTAAAATTTTAAATGTTAACAGTGCAAGTTTAAATTTATTTGGAGTTAAAGATAAAGATGAATTAACAAACCATTTACGTAAAACAAATAATGAAAACTCATATGAAGCTTTAAAAAAGGAGTTTTTGGCAATAGCCAATGGAGAAACTGAGTTTAAAACTGAAGCGCAATTTATTAACACCAACGGCGAAGGTATTTATGCCTACGTAAAATTAGCTATAATAAATGAAAACGGTAAGGCAATAGCCACAATTATAGATATTACAAACCTTAAAAATACCGAAAGCCAATTAATTTTAGCAAAAGAAAAAGCAGAAGAAAGTAACAGACTTAAAACGGAGTTTTTAAATAACATGTCTCATGAAATTAGAACTCCAATGAATGGTATTTTAGGCTTTTCAGAATTGTTAAACAACACAGAATTGTCCCCAGCTAAAAGAAATTACTATGTAAGTATAATTCAAAACAGTGGAAACCAATTATTACATGTAATAGATGATATTATTGAAATTTCTAGGCTTGGAACAAAGCAAGTAAAAGTTGTAGAAAATAAAGTATGTTTAAACGATTTATTATTGGAACTATTTTCGGTTTTCGATTTAAAAGCCAAAGAAAATGGAATACCTTTATACATAAAAAATCAACTTTCGGATTGCGAAAGTACTATTTATACAGACAAAGGTAAACTCCAAAAAATTATAAGCAATTTGTTAGAAAACGCCTTAAAATTTACCAATAAAGGGTATGTTACTTTTGGGTATAATTTAGTAGGTGAAACTATAGAAATATTTGTAAAAGACACCGGAATTGGTATTAAACCAGAAAAACAAAGCATTATTTTTGAACGTTTTTCACAAGAAGAGAAAGATGTGTCTAGAAACGCAAGTGGTTTAGGGCTTGGTTTGTCAATTGCAAAAGAAAATACAAGCTTAATAGGTGGCACAATTTCTGTAGAATCAGAAAAATGGGAAGGTTCAACTTTTTGGTTAAAAATACCATATAAACGCGTAGATAATCCAAACATGAAAAAAGATTTATGTTTAAATGAAGTAAACTCAAAACAAAAATACAAAGTTTTAGTTGCTGAAGATGAAGAAGTTAATTACTTATTTATTGAAATAATTTTATTGGATAAAATTCAATTAAATTGTGAAATTATTCATGCAAAAGACGGTAAAGAAGCCGTTGAATTATGTGAAATAAATGAAGATATAGATTTTGTTCTAATGGATATTAATATGCCTATTATGAATGGTTATGAGGCAACTAAAAGAATTAAAGAAATGCGCCCTCAATTACCTGTAATTGCGCAAACAGCCTATTCAACACCTGAAGATAAAGAAAAAGCATTTGCCTCAGGTTGTAACGATTTTATTTCTAAACCACTAAATAAAGATGCCCTAAAAACTATAATTGAAAGCCATTTGAAATAATATTTTAATAAAAATTGTTAAAAAATCTATGAAATTGAAGTCAATATTTTTGTTGCTTTTTATGCTATTCTGCAAAATAGTTATAGCTCAGCAAAATAAAAATTTAATTTTTGAAAATGATAGTATTGCAATTTACGACACGTATTTATCGTTAAATTCTAAAGAAAATATTGCACCAATAATTTATAAAGACGGACTTATTTATGCATCTGCCAATGCATCTGGTT
Organism: Lutibacter sp.; assembly: GCF_041596795.1. Taxonomy (GTDB): domain Bacteria; phylum Bacteroidota; class Bacteroidia; order Flavobacteriales; family Flavobacteriaceae; genus Lutibacter. The sequence goes on along the minus strand of NZ_JBFHHX010000119.1, from coordinate 3,264 downwards.
TTTATAAAGTATATTTTTCTGATTTAAAAAGCAACCCTCAAAAAATTAAAATAAAAGGTAATCGCCATGTTGGCTTATCAGCTATTTATAATAATGAAGCTTATATTACCAAAACAGTTACAAATTTTAAAAAAGGTTTTTTAAATGTTGATGGCTTAGCAATTTTTAAGGGAACTATAGAAAACCTTAAAGTATCTAAATTGAAACCATTAACAATATGTAAAGAAGGATCAAATTATGGGCATCCTTCCATAACAAAAAACGGAAATAAAATGGTAATTGTTACCAATGAAAAAGGTGCTTTTCATCTGTTAGAATTAGTAAGAGATACGAATAATGAATGGCAACGTTCTGAGATTATTTTTATTACGCATCCTAGATTTACAATAATTAATCCAACATATTATGATGAAAATACCATTTATTTTTCCTCAAATGAGTACGATGGAAAAATTGAAAAGGTTGAATACTCCATAGAAAATGATAAACCAGTAATTAATAATGTAATTTATGAAAGAGGCGATTATAATATTTATAAAACGGTTAAAATTGATGGAAAATGGAGTTTACCCAGAAAAGTATCCGTTTTAAATTCTGAATTTGACGATTTAAGTGTTGTTTTTATAACTGAAAAAACTGGTTATATAAATAGTTTTAGATATGATGATACCGATAATATTTACTATTTTGAATTAAAACAATAAACAAACAGGTGTTGGAACGTTAATACTATAAGAAAAAGTAAGAATTCCAGTTTCTTTATCTACCTTATAAACACTTATATTTTCGCTTCGTTGGTTAGCAACTAATAAAAAATTTCCATCAGGCGAAAGTGTAAAATTTCTTGGCCAATCACCGTTTACACTAATATTTTGAATTTTTTCAAGCGTTCCATCTTTTAAGTTTCTTTTAAATACAACAATTGAATTTTCTCCTCTGTTAGATCCGTATAAAAACTGCTCATTGTCAGATAAATGAATATCTGCACATTGATTTTTTCCTGTAAAATCTTCTTTTAAAGTACTTAAACTTTGAATATTTACATAATCGTTTTTTCCTTTCTTTTGAAGTACAGTAACTGTTGAATTTAACTCATTAATAACGTAAATAAAAGCACCTTTTTTTGATATTTCAAAATGACGAGGTCCTGCACCATTCTTCATTAAATAATTTTCTTTTAAAGCATATTCTTTATCATTAAAAATATATTGTGCTAAAAAATCACGTCCTAAATCGGCTGTAAATAAGTTGTTTTTATAAAATTTTGCTGAATGTGCGTGCGATTTAATACTGTCCGTATTATGGTTTAAAATTTGGCTAGCTTCACTAATACTTCCGCTTTTATGAACGTTAAAAATAGAAAATGTACCACCGCCATAATTAGAAACTACTAATTTAGTATCTTTTTCATTTAACTGCACATGACAAGGCGCATTACCGTAAGAGCTAACTTTATTAATAAAGGCTAAGGTTCCATCTGAATTTACTTCATAAGCTTTTACAAAACCAGTTTCACCCGTTTCACTAACGGCAAATAAATATTTTTTATCTGATGAAAATGTAATAAATGATGGATTTTCAGTTTTTACAGCTAATTTATTAGCTGATATTTCACCAGTTAATGTATTAAAATTGTAATAATAAATTCCTTCACTATTTTCGCCAGTGTAGGTTCCAACATATAACCGAATTGTTTGCGCGTTTAAAAAAAAACTACTTATAAATAGCATTACAAAACTATAGAATTTCATAAAATTAGGGTATTTTAAATTACTTTAGCAATATACCACGTTTATTTAATAGTGGAATGGTTCTAAGGGCACTTTCTTTTATAGTTCCTTTTTTAAAAACATATTTTTTATCAAACATTGCATTACCTTCAAAAAAGGTAACGTTAAAAAAGTTTGAAAGTTTTAAAACACTTTCTTCTAACAATTCTACTTTGGCAAATGATTTAGCCGGAAGTTTTTCAATTTTATGACGTAATAGTGAAGTTTCAATTAATTTATCTTCATCATATCCTTTAGAAACTACCAACACCATTTCTAAATCAACTTCTTTATTGTTAATAATATAAGCGTTCCAATCCTCTGTTTTAAAGTCTTCATTGTATTCTTTTACAACAGCCATAAAAACATCACTAACTTCTGGAATTTTAATGTCTTTTTTCATGTGATTTTAATAAAAAAATTCCGCATTAGAGCGGAATTTAAGGTTTTATAGTACAGATTTAAATTGCTCTAAAAAACGAACGTCATTTTCGTAAAACATTCTAATATCTGGTATTTGATATAATAACATTGCAATACGTTCAATTCCCATTCCAAATGCATAACCAGAATAAATTTCAGGGTCTATATTTGCATTCTTTAATACATTAGGATCAACCATTCCGCAACCCATAATTTCTAACCAACCAGTTCCTTTGGTAATTTTATAATCGGTTTCAGTTTCTAATCCCCAATAAATATCAACCTCGGCGCTTGGCTCTGTAAACGGAAAATAAGAAGGGCGTAAACGTATTTTAGATTTCCCAAACATTTCTTTAGTAAAATACAACAAGGTTTGTTTTAAATCGGCAAAAGAAACATCTGTATCAATGTATAAACCTTCAACTTGGTGAAAAATACAATGCGCACGTGCAGAAATATCTTCGTTTCTAAAAACTCTACCAGGAGAAATTGTTCTAATTGGTGGTTTATTGTTTTCCATATATCTTACTTGAACCGATGATGTGTGGGTTCTTAATAAAATATCTGGATTTGTTTCAATAAAAAATGTATCCTGCATATCACGTGCCGGATGATATTCTGGTAAGTTTAAAGCAGTAAAATTATGCCAGTCGTCTTCAATTTCTGGTCCTTCAGATACTGTAAAACCAATGCGTGAAAAAACATCAATAATTTTATTTCTAACCAATGATATTGGATGGCGGGATCCTAATTCAATAGGTTCTTCTGGACGTGTTAAATCACCATAAAAACCTTTTTGATCATTTGCGCTATCCAAAACATCTTTAAGTTGGTTTACTTTATCTTGCGCTAAATTTTTTAGGGTGTTTAAAGCTTGTCCAAATTCTTTTCTTTCAGCAGGAGCAACATTTTTAAACTCGTCAAATAAATCGTTTAATAATCCTTTTTTACTTAAAAACTTAATTCTAAAAGTTTCAATTTCATCTTTGGTAGTTGCATTAAACGCACTTACTTCACCAATCAGTTCTTTTACTTTATCTAACATTTTCTATAAAATTAGTCTGCAAATTTA
>NZ_JBFHHX010000118.1:0-10431 GCF_041596795.1 Lutibacter sp. | reverse complement strand
TTAGTGGAAACATTTCTTCATTAAAACTTTTAAATAAATTAATACTGGCATTTCTAACATTGGTAAATTCTTGTAATAAATCATTTATAGAACGGTCGTTTCCATTAGAATTATCTACATACCAATCTTCATCAAAACCGGGTAAATCTGTAGCGTCATTTCTAGAGAAACGTAAAGCTCTATAACTTAAAACTCGTTCAGCATCAATAATATGCTGAACAAGTTCTTTTATAGTCCATTTACCTTCTTGGTATCTGTAATTTAATTTTTCTTCAGGTAGGTTTTTAATAGTAACTATTAAATCTTCTAAAGAATTAGTTAGCACTTCAAACAAGTTTGCTGTTCCTAAAGCCGTAATATAATTTTTATAATAGGGCGCATATTCATTTTCATTTACTTGTAACGTTGTCATAAAATTAAGCTGAGTTTCTACTTGCGTTAATATTTCCAAATAAAGATCTGGTTACCATTCTTTCAAATGTTTTTAATAACTCTGGGTCAGCATCTGGGTTTTTACTTAGCTCTTGAATATGCATTAAGGCATATTGCTGAATAGTAATTAAAGGTAATACAATATTTTCTCTAATATCTATAGATGCTTTACCAACTTTATTGCTTTGCATTAACTCTGTATAATCTGCTAATTTTAAAATAAGGCGTTTAGTTGTTACATACTCTTCGTAAATAATTTTCCAAAACTCACCAAATTCTTCATCTTTCTCCATGTATTGTGTTAAATCAAAAAACGATTTTGAAAGCGACATCATACTATTTCCTATTAAAGTTTTAAAGAAATCGCAGCCATTGTAAAATTTCTTAACTTTTTCAAATTCTCCGGCATCTTCGTACTTTTTTAAAGCAGTACCAACGCCATAAAAACCAGGAACATTTTGTTTTAACTGGCTCCAAGAACCCACAAAAGGAATGGCTCTTAAATCTGAGAAATTAAGTTCATCACCGCTCGATCTTTTAGATGGTCTACTTCCAATATTTGTTTTAGCATAATATTTTAAGGTACTCATTCTTTCTAAATACGGTAAAAACTTTGGATGGCTTTTAAAATCTGAATATGCTTTGTAACTAGTTTTAGCCAAATCATTCATAATTTCAACATCACTTTCGGTCATAATATGGTTAGAGTTTGTAAATAACTCATTTGAAATACCAGCACTTAACAATTGTTCTATATTGTATTGTGCGGCATCTTCAGTACCAAAATTAGAACTAATAGTTTGTCCTTGTACTGTTAATTGAATTTCTTGATTTTCAATAGTTGGGCCTAAAGAAGCGTAAAACTGATGTGTTTTTCCTCCTCCACGTGCAGGTGGTCCACCACGGCCATCAAAAAATATAACTTTAATTCCGTATTCTCTAGAGATTCTTGTTAAGTGTTCTTTTGCTTGGAAAATTGCCCAGTTAGCCATTAAATAACCACCATCTTTTGTTCCATCAGAAAAACCTAGCATAATGGTTTGTTTGTTACCACGTGCTGCTAAATGTTTCATGTAGGCTTTGTTAGAGTACAAAGTTTTCATTACACCTTCTGCATTTGAAAGGTCGTTAATGGTTTCAAATAGTGGAATAATATCGGCTGTAATATTGTGTTTAAAGCCACATAAATTAAACATGGCAAAGGTTTCCATTACATTTACAGCTTGTTGGTTGTTGCTAATAATATATCTGTTAGCACCGCGTTCTCCATTGCTTTGTTGTATGGTTTTTATAGCATATATAGATCCTAATGTTTTGGTAACCATTTCGTTACTAAAAATTGAAATGTCTACGGTATCTTCTACGTTTGATAAAATTTCAATTTGTTCGCTTTCAGAAAGTTGTAAGTAATTTTTTGGGAAATTTTTGTTTCCGCTTTCAATTAACGTAGTAACTATTTCTGAAAAAACATTGTGATGTACTCTACTATCTTGTCTAATATCTAAAGTTGCAAAATGGTAACCAAATAAATGTACTTTATTAATAAAGTCAGTAATTTCTTCTAAATAAAGTGATTGGTGTTTTGTAATTAAAATTTCTTTTATTTCTTCTAATTTACCAATAAATTCTTCTAGAGAATACATGGTGTTTAAGTCTGGATTTACACTATTATCAAATAGTAATTTTTCTAATTCGCTAATATAATGTTCTACACCACTAAATGTTAAGCGTTTTTTTAAGATACGCGTGTCTTTATAGTAATTTTTAAGAATGGTTTGTTTTAGCCTTTTTGCAACGTTTAAAGTAATTTCTGTGGTTACAAACGGATTTCCATCTCTATCACCACCTGGCCAAAAGCCTAGGTTAATAATGTCATTATCTATTTTTTCACCATCAAAAATATTACTTTGTATATAGTTGTAAGTATCTGAAATAGAGTAGTAGAATACGTTTTCTAAATACCAAATTAAACTTACAGCTTCGTCAAAAGGAGAAGGTTTTTCGTGTTTGAAAAATGGTGTTTTTCCTAACTGTGCTAATAATTTATTTATAAGTAATAAATCGTTTTTTTCTATTGCTTCAGCTAAATCTGTAATAATACCTAATACCGGACCTGGATAAAATTGTGTTGGATGCGCAGTTAAAACAAGTCTTATTTTAAAGTCTTCTAAATGTTTTTTAAGCGCTTCTCTTTTATTTTTTTGTGCTGCAGTTTCTTTAGTGTTTCTCATGGTTCCAACACCATCCATGTTATTTACTGTAGAAAAAGCGGCGTCTTCAATGGCGTCAAATAAAACTACTTGGCGTTCAATGTATTGAATAAAGCGAAATAGTAAATCTAGTTTTTCTTCTTGTGATGGGTTTTGTTGGTATGTAGTAAAAAATTCTTCTATAATTTCTATAGGATTCTTTTTTTCTGCAAAACCACTTTCACAAACATCATGAAACAGTGGTAATAAAACGCCTGTTTTAGAAATAGTATCAAACGGAAGAGTTATAAAAATACTATTGTAAATTTGGTATTTAGATAAAACATTTTCGTTAAATCTGATAAGTTTAGGTTGTTTATGCATATTTTTTAGTTGTTATTTGACTAGTGAAAATTACAAAAGGTTGGTTAAATTTGGTCTATTATTACTTATATTTAACGAAATCGTTTTTTTTTGTAAAACATGTTATTTCTTTAAAAAATGGTATAATTATACTTTTTAAAAGGTAGTTTCTCAAGTTAAATTAGTTTAATATTTTATTTATAACCTTTAAAAAATTAACCGTTGCTAACCTTTTTTAAAACTTTAGCTGCTATTTATAAAAAGTTTGTGATAATAGTTTCAACTACAAATTTTAATAAATTTAACTTAAGTGTTTTGTTTAAAGTTATTTGTTAAGGTATAAATATTTATTACTCTTTTGTTTTTTAAAATGTAATAGTTACTATTTAAAGAGATTGTGTAAAAAAAATATCTCTAAATAAAGCATTAATTTATTTTAAAAATACAATGTATTTATTCCTTTTCAATTTTTATAAAAGTACAATTAATTCTTTATTTTTAAAAGGTTCGTGGTTTTTTTAGTTATTTTAAATCGGTCATCCATACGTTTTCCAATAACCCAAACAATATTATTATTAGAACATAGTAACCAGGTGTTTTCTTTATCATTTAAAGAGAGTTTTTCATCTTTAAAATACTTACTAAGTTTCTTTTTTCCATTTAAACCAATAGGGTAAAAATAATCTCCTTTTTCCCATTTTCTTATGGTTAATGGAAACTGAATTTTATCTAAATCTACGGCAATGGTATTTATATCATCAAAAAGTATTTGGTCAAAAGCTTTATAATCCATTGTGGTTGATGAGGTTGGAATTGTAACCGTTTCAAAAGTAAGATGGATTGGTGTGTTTATTTCTTTGGTGTTTATGTTTATGTTTTTAGAGCTTTCTGTACAGGTATTTTCAATTTGGGTAAGTACTAAAACATCTCTGTTTTTTAATAATTGATGTGTTTTACTCAGTACTTTTTTTCCGGTTTGTGCATCTAGCAAGGCTAAAATATCATTCCACTCTGTAAAACCATAGTTGTGTAAAAGTTCATACAAATAAACTTTTGGATTGCTTAAGTTTTTTAATTGCTCAATGTTAAAGTAAGTTTCGTTATTTTTTTTTGAAATTACTTTTTCTTCAATGTTTTTAATTTGATCTTTTACAATTTGCTGACTTCCTTTTAAATTTTCTAACGTATTGTAAAATGTTTCTAATAAGCTTGGATTCAGTTCTTTTAATACCGGAACAATTTTATGTCTAATTTTATTTCGGAAATATTTTATAGATGAGTTTGTGCTATCTTCTCTCCAAATTAATTTCTTTTTTGTGGCATAAACTAAAATTTCTTCTCTAATAAAAGGAAGAAATGGTCGTACAATATTACCATTAACTTCCGGAATTCCTGTTAAACCATCTAATCCAGTTCCTCTGGTTAAGTTTATTAAAAATGTTTCAATAACATCATCTTTATGATGTGCAGTTACTATATAATCGAGGTTGTTTTCTTTTAAAATTTTTTCAAACCAAGTGTAGCGTAATTCACGAGCTGCCATTTGGGTAGAAAGTCCGTTTTTAGTTGCAAATTCTTCGGTATTAAATTTAATAGTAAAGGTTGGCGCCTTTAATGTTTCTCCTAATTCTTTTACAAATTCTTCGTCTTTATTGCTTTCTTTTCCTCTTAAACCAAAGTTGCAATGTGCCAGTGAAAAGGAATAGTCTAATTTTTTTAGTAAATGTGTTAAAACCACGCTGTCTATTCCTCCAGAAATAGCAATTAAAAGTTTTTTATCTTTTAAAAAGGGTAAGTTTTCATTAAGATGATTTCGTAATGTAGATTTCATTTTATAGGATGATATTCTTTAAATCTAATTCTATTTTATGTGTTTATAACAATGTAAATATACTTAAATAGTGTTTAATAATACTTGTTTCATTGCTTTTGCTTTTAACAAGCATTCTTCATATTCTTTTTCTGGTTCAGATTGTGATGTAATTGCTCCACCAACAGAGTATGAAACGTATTTTTTAGTTGCATTGTATAAAATACTTCTAATAATTACGTTAAAATCAAAATTGCCAGTAGGAGTAAAGTAGCCAACAGCGCCAGAATAAACACCGCGCTTTGTTTCTTCAACTTCTTCAATAATTTTCATTGCCGAAAATTTTGGAGCACCTGTCATACTTCCCATTGGAAATGTGTTTTTTATTATATCTACAGGATGAACAGTGTTTTTAACCTTGCAAGTTACTGTTGAAATTAACTGATGTACTTGCTCAAAGGTATAAACTTTACATAACTCATCAACTTTTACAGAGCCTTTAATGGCAGATTTTGATAAATCGTTTCGTACCAAATCTACAATCATAATATTTTCGGCACGTTCTTTAGGATTTTGCTCTAATTGTTGAATTAAAATAGCATCTTCTGTTTTTGTTGATGCTCTTTTTTCGGTTCCTTTTATGGGTTGAGAAATAACAGTTTCACCTTCTTTTTTTAAATAACGTTCTGGTGAAGCGGATAATAAAAATTTATCGTTTAATTTTAAAAATGTAGCAAAAGGAGGTTTTGATATTTTATTTAATTTTTGATAGGTTTCTAAAGGATTTATAGTAGAATTTTCGCTGTAAAATTCCTGACAAAAATTGGCTTCGTAAATATCACCTCGGTGAATATGGTTTAAAATTGAATTTAATTTTTGAAAATATTCATCTTTATGTATCCTCAATTTTATTTTTATAGAATTGCTTTTTGCTGTAGATTTTTTGTTTTTAGATGAAAGTATTGCTTCTAAATCTGTTTCAATTTCCTGTTTAAATTGGTTTAAATATTTAATTTCAACAGTATTTTCTTTAATTACAATTATTTTTTTTGGTTGAAAAAAGTATAAATCAGGAAAATCTAATCCATCAAAATTAGTAGAAGTTAAGTTTTCTACATCGTTTTTTAAATCGTAGCTTAAATAGCCAAAAATGTAATCTTTAACGTTAGTTTGGTAGGTTTTTAATTGTTGAAATGCATTTTGATACGAACTTTCTATAAACGAAAATGTATCTACAGCTAACACAGCATCAAAACTAGAATGTTTTTGGTGGTAGTTATTACTGTCTAACCAAACAGCAACTTTAAATTGCTGTGCCCATAGTAAAAGTTGCGATTTAAATTCGGCAATATCTTTTGGCTGAAACTGATAACTTGTTCGTTGCATTGTGGCAAAATTAAAAAAGTCCCTTCAATTAGAAAGGACTTTTTTGTTATTTTCTTTGTTTTTTAGCCGTCAGGCTGAACTTTAAATCTTTAAACTTTTCAACTAAAAAATTAGCTATGTATTGCTCTATCATTTACAGCCAAACAAGCTTCTTTAAAAGCTTCGGTAAATGTTGGGTGCGCGTGCGATGAACGTGCAATATCTTCACTTGATGCTCTAAACTCCATAGCAATTACAGCTTCGGCAATCATATCAGCGGCTCTTGCTCCAATCATGTGAACGCCTAAAATTTCATCTGTTTCGGCATCGGCTAATACTTTTATTTGTCCGTCTAAATCCATACTTGCTCTTGCTCTACCTAATGCGCGCATAGCAAAAGTTCCAACTTTAAAATTAACACCTGCTTCTTTTAATTGTTCTTCTGTTTTACCAACCGCAGCAACTTCTGGCCAAGTATAAACAACACCCGGAATTAAATTATAATCTATATGTGGTTTTTGTCCGGCAATTAGTTCTGCAACCATTGTTCCTTCTTCTTCAGCTTTATGTGCAAGCATAGCACCTTTTACAACATCGCCAATAGCATAAATATTAGATACATTGGTTTGTAAATGTTCATTGGTTTCTATTTGACCTCTTTCAGTTACTTTAATGCCAACGTTTTCTAATCCTAATCCTTCAGTATAAGGTTTTCTTCCAACAGATATTAGTGTGTAATCTCCTTTAAATTCAACAGGATTACCTTTTTTATCATCTGCAATTACAACTACTTCAGTTCCTTTATTTTCAACAGAAGTAACTTTATGACTTGTATAGAATTTTAGCCCTTGTTTTTTTAATGATTTTTGAAGTTCTTTTGATAACATAGCATCCATACCAGGTGTAATAGTTGGCATATATTCAATTACGGAAACTTCGGATCCTAATCTGCTATAAACCGATCCTAATTCTAGACCAATTACTCCACCACCTATAACAATTAAATGTTCTGGAATTTCTGATAGGCTTAACGCTTCAGTAGAAGTAATAATTCTTTCTTTATCAATATTTATAAATGGTAAAGAAGCTGGTTTAGAACCGGTTGCAATTATTATTTTTGATGCTTCAATAGTTTCGGTTGTTCCATCTGTTTTTAAAATGCTGATGTGAGTGGCATCGGTAAAACTACCAACACCTTGAATTACATCAACGTTGTTTTTATCCATTAAATAATTGATTCCTCCAGAAGTTTGAGATACAACCTCGTTTTTTCTGGCAATCATTTGTTTAAAATTTATTTTTAATCCGGAAACTTCAATTCCGTGTGTATCAAAATGTTTGGTAGCATCATAAAAATGATGCGAAGAATCTAGTAATGCTTTAGAAGGGATGCATCCTACATTTAAACAAGTTCCGCCAAGTGTGTTATATTTTTCAATAATGGTAGTTTTTAAACCTAATTGTGCGCATCTAATAGCTGCAACATAACCTCCAGGTCCTGAGCCAATAACAGCTACATCGTATTTGTTCATAATTTTAGTACTTAAGTTATGTAACAAAAATAGAATATTTTATTTATTCCTTTTAATATATCTGTAAAAGTTATGTTAATTGAGGGTAAAAAGAAAAAACTTAATTAAACTCTATAATTTACGTAAAATATTGGGGCTATTTACGTAAAAAAGTTCAATTAAGTTTTTGGGTTAAAAGCATTTTTAACCCGAATTTGTTTGGGGACGACAAACTCACAATATTGTTGAGTTATAGTAAAATACAGTTTTTACCTGTAACAATCTCTTTATTATGATTTATAAAACTAAAACCAGGAATTAAGGTGTTAATGTAAATTCTATTGTTTGCAGTAGGCATAAAGCTTTTTTTATGCAAAGTATTGTTTACCACTTTTAATTGGGTTTCTTTTTGGATACTTTTTACTGAGCTTGATTTCATAATGGGGATTTTTAGGGGTTTATATATGTTCTACTGTTGTGGGGACTTATTTTTTTATGAAAATGTGTGTAAAGTAATTTCTTCCAGACGCATTAGTTTCTGTTGAGATTCCGAAATGAGTAAAATTTGGGTTTTCTATTACTGCTTTGTGGCTGGCGCTATTTAACCAACCATCTAATACGCCTTGTGCGGTTGTGTATCCGTAAGCTACGTTTTCTGCAACTGATTTTGCACTTGCATTTGTCATTAAAGCTTGGCTACGTTGGTCAAAATTGTCATGGCTTACTTTGCCATTCTCTATCATGTAATTTGTATGTCCATCTGCAACACTTGAAACAATATCTAAATTACTTAAACTTGTTAAACCTATACTTTCTCTATAGTTATTTACAAGTGTTAATATTTCCGTTTCTAATTCAGAATAAGAAACATTATCTAGGTCGTATTCTTCAACGCTTTCAGTAAAGTAAATACCATCATCTTCTTGTGAGCAAGAGAACAAAACAAAACTAAAAATAGCTACTAATAACAGGGGTTGGAAAAAAGACTTCATTGTTACGGGGTTTGTGGGGTTTTTAATTAGTCAGTTTCAAAATAGTTAACCTTAGATAACAGAAAGATTAACTATTTTGAAATTAACATTTTTACTCAAAAAACTTTTTAAAACATTATTAAATAAACTTGGGGCATTTGTAAATAATTGGGCTTTTAAAACTTCAGCTTTATTTAGGGGTGTAAATAAACTTGATGTTTTAGTTTTCTTACCAGAATTTGGGTTGGGGTTTGATAAGAAAGTAAAGCTTTTGTTATTTAATTTTAAACTCATTTTTATTTTAGTATTGGGGTTGATTAATTTTAACAGTATAAAAGTAAATAAAATAAACATATAAAAAAAATAAAAAGTGAAAAAAATTACCATTTGTTGTAAAAAACATACCGTTTATGATAAAAATCAGCCATTTCGTAGATTTTAATTGTTCTTAGATAATTTAATATTTTGATATGTTTTTTTATAGAGAAAGGCTGTAAATAAAGTGTTTTTAGGCAAAAAAAAAGCGAATTTCTGAAAAGAAATTCGCTTTTTTTAAGTGTTGTGTAAGTTATTTTATTAAACCAGCTCGTTTTAATAAAGCATTATTAGTTGGTTTTTTTCCTCTAAATTTAATATATAAATCCATTGGTTTAATAGTTCCTCCTTTTTCTAAAATATTGGTTTTAAATTTTTGAGCCGTTTCTTTGTCAAAAATTCCTTTTTCTAAAAACAATGAAAAAGCATCAGCATCTAAAACTTCTGCCCATTTGTATGAATAGTAACCAGAAGAATATCCGCCCTGAAAAATATGAGAAAAAGATGTGCTCATACAATTTTCTTTTACATCAGGAAATAATTGCGTGTCTTTAAAAGCTTGTAATTCAAAATTCTTTACATCTTTTATTGTTGAAGGATCTTTACTGTGCCATTCCATATCTAAAATACCAAAGCTTAATTGTCTTAAAGTTTGCATTCCTTCTAAAAAGTTAGAAGATTTTTTAATTTTATCAATTAATTCCATCGGAATCAATTCGTTTGTTTCATAATGTTTTGCAAATAGATTAAGGGCTTCTTTTTGGTAGCACCAATTTTCAAAAATTTGACTAGGTAGCTCAACAAAATCCCAATAAACACTTGTGCCAGATAAACTTGGGTATGTTGTATTGGCTAACATTCCGTGTAATGCGTGCCCAAATTCGTGAAAAAGGGTAGTTACTTCATTAAAAGTTAATAAAGAAGGTTTTGTTGGTGTTGGTTTTGTAAAATTGCATACAATAGATATGTGTGGTCTGGAATTTTCACCATCTTTTATCCATTGATTTTTAAAAGAAGTCATCCAAGCGCCATTTCTTTTTCCTTTTCTTGGGAAAAAATCGGCGTATAAAAGAGCAATATAAGCACCGGTGTTATCAGTTACTTTATATGTTTTAACTTCTTCGTGGTATTTTTCTATGGTTGTAATTTCTTCAAAATTAAGATCGTATAATTTATTGGAAATTTGAAAAACACCATCAATTACATTTTCTAATTTAAAATAGGGCTTTAATTTTTCTTCTTCTAAATCAAATAACTCTTTTTTTAGTTTCTCTGAATAATATGCACTGTCCCATTTTTCTAAAATTTCAATACCATCTTTTTGTGCTAATTCCAATAATTTGTCAAATTCTTTTTTAGCTGCTGGTTTTGCTTTGTCTAATAAATCATCTAAAAATGTAAGTACCGTTTTAGGAGATTCTGACATGCGCTCTTCTAATACAAAATTAGCGTGAGAAGTGTAACCTAATAAAACA
>NZ_JBFHHX010000117.1:0-10477 GCF_041596795.1 Lutibacter sp. | reverse complement strand
TCAAAACATGTAACTGACGCTGTAAATATTTTAAAAGTTGCTGGTTTTGATTTGGTGATTTTAGAAACTTCGGGTATTGGACAAAGTGATACTGAAATTATAGATCATTCTAATGTATCATTGTATGTAATGACACCAGAATATGGGGCTGCAACACAACTAGAAAAAATTGACATGTTAGATTTTGCAGATATTATTGCGCTAAACAAGTTTGATAAACGTGGTGGTTTAGATGCTTTAAGAGATGTAAAAAAACAATACCAACGCAACCATAATTTATGGGATAAAAATGTTGATACAATGCCTGTTTATGGTACAATTGCATCACAATTTAACGATCCTGGAACAAACAAACTCTACAGTGCTATTATTCAAAAATTAAATGAAAAAACTGCGTTTAAAGCTAGTAGTTCGTTCAAAATAAGTGAAAATTTAAGCGAAAAACAATTTATAATTCCACCAAACAGAACACGTTATTTATCTGAAATTACCGAAAACAATAGAGCTTATACAAAAGAGAGTCATTATCAAAAAGAAATTGCTCAAAAGCTTTTTGGTATTTATAAAACAATTGAATCTGTTTGTTCAATTAAACCTGAATTAAATCAAATTGGATTGAATGAAGATGCGGTTCTGAAACACACTTCGGCTACGCTCAGTGACCAATCCAAAGAATTAATTGTTCTTTTATTTAAAGAATTTTCAAGAGTTAAAATGGATTTAAATCCACATAATTGGAATACAATTTTAGGTTGGGAAACAAAAAAACAATCCTATCAAAATGAAATTTATTCCTATAAAGTTCGTGGAAAAGAAATTAATATTAAAACACATAGCACATCACTTTCTCATCTTGAAATTCCAAAAATTTCGCTACCAAAATATGAAGCTTGGGGTGATATTTTATTTTGGAGTTTAGAAGAAAACGTTCCTGGTGAATTTCCTTTTACAGCCGGACTTTTTCCATTTAAAAGAACCGGTGAAGATCCAACAAGAATGTTTGCTGGTGAAGGCGGTCCGGAACGTACAAATAGGCGTTTTCATTATGTAAGTTTAGGAATGCCAGCAAAAAGACTTTCTACAGCGTTCGACTCTGTAACTTTATATGGAAACGACCCTGAAATAAGACCAGATATTTACGGAAAAATTGGAAATGCAGGAGTTTCTATTTGTTGTTTAGATGATGCTAAAAAATTGTATTCTGGCTTTGATTTAACAAATGCAATGACATCTGTTTCAATGACAATAAACGGTCCTGCTCCAATGATGTTAGCCTTTTTTATGAATGCAGCCATTGATCAGGAATGTGAAAAATACATTTTAAAAAACGGTTTAAAAACTGAAATTGAAGAAAAAATAACTGCTATTTATAAGAAAAAAGATGTTGAACGCCCACAATATCAAGGAAAATTACCAGAAGGAAACAATGGTTTAGGTTTACTTTTATTAGGTGTTACGGGTGATGAAGTTTTGCCAAATGACGTGTATCAAAAAATTAAAACTGATACCATTTCAACAGTTAGAGGAACTATTCAGGCAGATATTTTAAAAGAAGATCAGGCGCAAAATACGTGCATTTTCTCCACAGAATTCGCCTTGCGTTTAATGGGTGATGTTCAAGAATATTTTATTGAAAACAATATTCGTAATTTCTATTCAGTATCTATTTCGGGCTATCATATTGCTGAAGCTGGAGCAAATCCAATTTCACAATTAGCTTTTACTTTGGCTAACGGATTTACCTATGTAGAATATTATTTATCTAGAGGAATGGATATTAATAAATTTGGTCCAAACTTATCATTTTTCTTCTCCAACGGCATTGATCCAGAATATGCTGTAATTGGAAGAGTTGCCCGTAAAATTTGGTCAAAAGCATTAAAAAATAAATACGGAGCCAATGAACGTGCTCAAATGTTAAAATATCACATTCAAACATCAGGAAGAAGTTTACACGCACAAGAAATTGACTTTAACGATATTAGAACTACATTACAAGCTTTGTACGCTATTTATGATAATTGCAACAGTTTACACACCAATGCATACGACGAAGCTATTACAACTCCAACCGAAGAAAGTGTGCGAAGAGCTATGGCAATTCAGCTAATTATTAATAAGGAATTAGGTTTAGCAACCAATGAAAATCCTATTCAAGGATCGTTTATTATTGAAGAATTAACCGATTTAGTAGAGGAAGCTATTTATAAAGAATTTGACAGAATTACAGAACGTGGTGGTGTTTTAGGCGCTATGGAAACTATGTACCAACGCAGTAAAATACAAGAAGAAAGTTTGTATTACGAAACTTTAAAACATTCTGGCGAATTTCCTATTATTGGTGTTAATACTTTTTTAAGTAGTAAAGGTTCACCAACTATTTTGCCGCAAGAGGTTATTAGAGCAACTGAAGAAGAAAAACAATATCAAATTACAGTTGTAAATAATTTAAACAAAGGAAATACCGAAAGAGTTGAAAAACAAATTGAACTTTTAAAACAAAAAGCTATCAATAATAAAAATATATTTGAGCAATTAATGGAAGCTTGTAAAGTGTGTTCTATTGGACAAATTACCGAAGCTTTATTTGAAGTTGGCGGACAATACAGAAGAAATATGTAATTTTTTTGTTTATAAATGCATCTTTTTACTATTTTATAAGTCTATTAAGTGAACTTAATATTTAAAATTATGAAAAATAAAAATGAATGTACTTGCAACTGTGATGGTTGCAAAACTGGAAATTGTAAAAACTGTACTTGCCAAAATTGTAATTGTACAAATTGTAATTGTTAAAAATGACAACAAATCAAGTTTGGACAAAATATTCGGCAGACTTAAAACAATTTATCATCAGCAAAGTGAAAGACTCATCTGTTGCTGATGATATTTTGCAGGATACCTTTATTAAAATTCACACAAAACTTCATACATTAAAAGATTTAAATAAATTAAAATCTTGGATATTTTCAATTGCTAGAAATTCTATTACAGACTATTTTAAATCTAGAAAAATTGTGTTTGATTTACCTCAACTAGAAACGGATTTTGAGTTAGAAGAAAAAAATCATACTGAAGAAGATTGCTTGCGTGGAATTTTAAAAAACCTCCCTAAAAAATATAGAGATCCCTTATTTTTATCTGACATAAAAGGCCTTAAACAACAAGAAGTTGCCGAAGCTTTAAATTTACCTTTGCCTACTGTAAAATCTCAAATTCAAAGAGCTCGAAAATTAATTGCTCAAGGATTTATGGATTGTTGTGGATTTATTATTAACGATAAAGGTTTATTACAAGGAGAATTAAGAGATAAAAAAGATTGTAATGTTTGTAATTAAATTTTTTGAGCCTTTTTAAAATTTATTCATCCTTTAAAAGCACTTTAAATACACTACCTTTATTAACCTCACTTTCAACTTTTATTTCTCCACCTATTTTTTCCAAAAATTCTTTACATAAAATTAATCCTATTCCTGTTCCCATTTCTCCATTTGTTCCTTTTGTAGAAATTGTTTCATCTATTTTAAATAAGGTATTTAAAGTTTCCACACTCATTCCAACACCAGTATCTTCAACTACAATCTCAACACCTTTTGTAATAGCATCAATATTTATTTGTGAACAACTAATTTTAATACTTCCTCCAATATTTGAAAACTTTATAGCATTAGAAACTAAATTTCTTAGAACTGTAGATAGTATATATTTATCCGAATTAACAAACAATTCCTCATCACAATTTAAACTGTATTCCAATTTTTTTTCATCAATTTTCTCAATGCTTAAATCAATTGCACTTGCAATAATTTTATTTATATGAATACTTTCTTTATGAATTTGAATTTTATTTGATTGTGATCTTGACCACTCTAAAAGATCGCTTAACAGCATAAAAGATTTATTTGCTGATGAAAGAATAATTTTAAGATAGTTTGCTATTTTATCAAATTTATTGTTTTTAATATTATCAATACACAATTCAGTAAACCCAATAATGTTACTAATTGGCGTTCTTAAATCGTGACCTATTATTGAGAAATATTTATCTTTCATCACATTCAACTCCTTGTATTTTTTCTTACTTTCAAGCAGTGAACGTTCTGTGTTTTTTTGGTGTGAAATATCTGTAACAGAACAAAGAACACCTATTGGTTTTTGATCTCCTGTTTCACTATAAATGGGCGTTTTATCTACTTTTAACCATTTTAAGCCATTACTACCTAACACTTCCCATTCCTCCTTTTCATGAATTTCACCAGCCATCACTTGTTTATCGCCTTTTATATATTCTGCTGCTGCTTCTGCCGGAAAAAAATCATAATCAGTTTTACCAATAATTTCTTCTTCAGTTTTACCTAAAAAATCACAAAAAGATTGATTTGCATTTATATAAACCGAATTTATATCTTTTACAACATAAATGTATGGCGTAGCATTTAAAATATTTTTAAAAAAATCTGGCTTGAAACTATTTGAATTTGATTTGTATTCTTTTTTATAGAAACTTAATTCAGCTTCTAACTCAATAATTCGTTGTTGAAGTTCATCATAGGTAATATTAGGGGTTTCATTCATGAAAAGTAATTTGAGGGAATATAATAAAAAAATGAATAAATCCCAAAAAAACAACTACATACCGTACGTATGCTAAGTGTTTTTAATTATCTATTATAGTAAGAGCCAATCTAATTTTATAATAATCTATTTCACCATTAAAATGTTCAAAATAGGGTTTTAATGCTTGTGGATTTTCTAATTCTTCTTTTGCTTTTCTTACTTTTTCAACTTCTTCATTGCTTACAAATTTGTAAATATCAATATCTTTTCCATCGGCATAAAGTTTAGCTAAATGCGAAAAAATAGTGGTAGATTTTAAATCTCTTTTTTCAGCAATTTCATCAATGGTAAAACCGTTTTTATACATTTCATAAGTAACCAAATTGGTATCTTTCTTACGTGGTTTTTTATTTTTTTCACCCATAAATTTTACAATTTCGGCAATAAATTCTTCGCCATAAACTTCTAATTTACGTTGTCCAACTCCACTTATTTCTAAAAAATCACTTTCACTCATTGGCCTTGCCCTTTCCATTTCTTTTAAAGTAGCATCGCTAAATACTAAATAGGCAGGAATATTTTCGTCCAAAGCAATTTCATGACGCAATTTTCTTAAGCGTTCAAATAGGCCTTCTTTTTTAGCTTTTGTTACTTTTGGATCTTTTTTATCAACTACAACTTCCTGAATATCAATTGGACGCGTTAAACTAACCTTTTCTTTTTCAAACAATACTTTTTTTGAAAAACTTGTTAAACGCAATGCATTATTTTTATGAAAAGCAATTTCGCAATAGCCTTGATTTATAAGTTGAATAATATATTGCTGCCAATCTCGCCAAGAAATATCATTTCCTACACCGTGCGATTTTAGTTTATCATATCCTTTTTCCAAAACCGTTGCATTATGCGCGCCTCTCAACACATCTATTACAGTTCCAATAGCTTCACTTTCATTTAAACGTGTAATTACAGACAATGCTTTTTGCGCAATTATTGTTCCGTTAAAAACCTGTGGCGGATTTTTACAAACATCACAATTTCCGCAGTTTTCTGATAGCAATTCACCAAAATAACTCAATAAAATTTTTCTTCGGCAAGTAGTTGCTTCAGAAAATTGTTTCATCCGTTCTAATTTTGCTACTTGAACTTCTTCATTACTTGCGCCACTCATAAATTTTCGTAACTGAATAACATCAGAATAGCTATGAAACAACAAAGCTTTTGCATCTAAACCATCTCGCCCACAACGTCCAATTTCTTGATAATAACCTTCAATATTTTTAGGCATATTGTAATGAATTACCCAACGAACATTGGATTTATCAATCCCCATTCCAAAGGCAATAGTAGCACAAACAACTTGAGTTTTATCGTAAATAAAATCTTCTTGAGCTTTGGTACGTTCTAAAAAATTTAAACCCGCATGATAGGCTTTTGCATTAATACCATTTTGTTGTAATTTCTCAGCCAATTGCTCGGTAGATTTCCTACTTAAACAATAAATAATTCCGGCTTCATTTGGTTTTTTATTAATAAATTTAATAATCTGCAACACTCTATCGTTTGCCGGACGCACTTCTAACTCAATATTTTTTCTATCAAATGATGATAAAAACTGTGTGGCTTTTGGAATGCTTAACTGTTCTAAAATATCTTTTCTGGTAGCTTTATCAGCCGTAGCTGTTAACGCAATAATTGGTGTATTTGGTAATTGCTTTTT
This sequence comes from Lutibacter sp., assembly GCF_041596795.1. Taxonomy (GTDB): domain Bacteria; phylum Bacteroidota; class Bacteroidia; order Flavobacteriales; family Flavobacteriaceae; genus Lutibacter. Next base: position 4,200 of record NZ_JBFHHX010000117.1, on the reverse strand, counting down.
TAAAAAACCTAACTGTTGATATGACGGACGGAAATCATGTCCCCAAGACGAAATACAATGTGCTTCATCAATAGCAATACAACTTATAATATCTTCATTCAATATATTTTCTAGCAAGCCTAAACTCTCTGGCGCAACATATAGTAACTTTATTTTTTTTGTATAAATTTTATCAAAAATCTCATCTTGCTCAAATTTTTCCTGACTGCTGTTGTAAAAATCAGCTGCAATTCCGTTGGCATTTAATCCATCAACCTGATCTTTCATTAAGGCTATTAATGGTGAAATTACCAAAGTTACTCCTTCAAATAATAATGCAGGTAATTGAAAACATATAGATTTTCCGCCACCAGTTGGCATAATTACCAAATTATCTTTTTTCAATAAAACAGACTCAACAATGGCTTGTTGTTGATCTCTAAAACTATCAAAACCAAAATATTTTTTTAACGTAGGAAGTATTTTTTCTTGGGTTTCTTTTAATAGCATTTTAAAGATTTAATGGAATAATTTTACTTAATTTTTAAAGAAACAAAAATACACTATTTCAGCATTTCAACTAAGCCAATTAAAAATTAATTAGATTTAACTGAAACTAAATAAAAAATTTGTACCTTTAATATGCTATACCCCAAACCTTTATATTTTGGATAAAAAATACAACTCTACATATAAAAAATTTAGTGTTTTTCTTTTTATAACTAGCACTTTGTTTGTTTTGTTATTTATAGCTTTATTTTATTATACTACAGTTCAAGAACAAAACATATACCAAAGCACCAACAATCAATTTTCACATGAAATAAATTCATTAATGAAATTAAAATCTGCTGAACGCTATAGCATTTCTGTAGATTTTACTTATTGGGATGAATTTATAGATTTTATTTATGGCGAAAAAACGCCTGCAGCTAATTTATGGTATGAAATTAATGTTGGAAGTGCTTTAGAAAATTTTGATGTAGATTATTTTGGAACTTATGATAAAAATGGCAACCTTATAATTGAAAATATTAGAGAAAAAATTAGTGGTTCACAAATCATATCTAAATCCGTACTTCCATACATTTTTAAAGAACGCTTAACAAAATTTTACTATAAAATTCCACAAGGCATACTAGAAATTCATGCAGCTACCATACATCCGTATAGTGATCCAAAAAAAACAAAAACAGAACCTGAAGGTTATTTTATTGTTGGAAAATTATTAGATAACGAGTATTTTAATGCACTTAAAGATATTTCTAGTTCTTCATCTATTCAATTAGTAAGTCCAAATTTTATTGACCAACCAAATGAAAAAAAAATTAGTACTATTATAAACTTGAAAAATGAAAAAGGAGAAGTTATAAATAAACTTATTTTTAAAAGACCTTTTACTTTAAACTATAAAAATTCTAAAAGTATTTTAATAATTATCATTACGTCCTTCATTATATATTTAATTGCTAGCATTATTTTATTTAAAAAAGTTATTTATAATCCTTTAAACTTAATTACAAAAACTCTTGAAAAGAACAACAAAACTGCTCTAAACAAATTAATTGCCCAAAAAAGTGAGTTTGGGCATATTGGAAACCTTATTTTAGAAAGTAATATTAACAAGGAAAATTTAAAAATTGCCAAAGAGAAAGCAGAAGAAAGCGATCAATTAAAATCTGCATTTTTAGCAAATTTATCTCACGAAATAAGAACTCCAATGAACGGGATAATTGGTTTCTCTAATTTACTAGACAATGAGGGGTTAGATGAAACAAAAAAATCAAGATATATTACTATAATTAAAAAATGTGGTTCTAATTTATTAGCAATAATTGATGATTTAATTGAAATGTCTAAAATAGATGCAAATCAAATGAAACCTACATTAAATACATTTGATTTAAACCAATGCTTAACAGACATAAAAGAAACATCAACAGTTACAATACCCAATGAAAAACCTATTGAACTTATTTTACAAACCCCAAAAAATTCTGAAACATTTCAAATACTTAGTGATGAAATAAAACTAAAACAGATTATTGTAAATTTAATTAATAACGCTATTAAATTTACCCCAAAAGGCACTATCACATTTGGATATGAATTAGATTTAGACAGTGAAAAAATTATTTTTAAAGTAACAGACACTGGCATTGGAATTAAAACAAATGAACAAAAAGATATTTTTAATCGATTTAGAAGAATAAAAGCAAATAACACCATAAATATTAGCGGCCTTGGATTGGGTTTAGCAATTTCTAAAGCTTATGTAGAAATGTTACAAGGAGAAATTTGGGTAACATCAGAAGAAAATATAGGATCCACTTTTGCCTTTACAATTCCTTTAAAACCAGATTTATTAAGTGAAGATGATAAAAATATAAATAACACTGAGTACTACGTTTTCTAATAATCCCAATTTTTATTTAAAATAAAATCACGTATTTCATTACTACTTTTTTAATGAATTCTTAAAAAACACATGTAATTAACAAATTAGAAGAAATTGAAATAAACCAGCTTATTTTTAACTTTAATTCAAAATATCTATTATTGAATGCATAGCCTTTATTATTATAGTAAAAATTACTGCAAATGTTTATTATTAAGGCACTCAACCCAAGGTTAACACTAAAAAAAACGTGCATCGCTCATAAAACTTTCGTAATTTTGCATACTTCATGTTTAATATCATAAACTAAAAAATAAAGAGATGAGTAAAATTATGACAGTCGACATATTGTCGAGTATTAAAGGAGCACAACCATCTGAGGCTGTGAACAAATTATTTGATGTGATTAAAAACGCACATACCAATAATAATTCTTTAAATAATGTCAATTATAATTGCTTATCAATCAATAATTTAAGAGAAGATGTGGTAATAGAAAGTTCGGCTATTGAAAAACAACTAATTATAGAAAACTTTCCAAACAAAAAAAACGGCTATTTAGTAGTTGCTAAAATTATTGAAGACTAATTATGGAATCTCAAATAAAACAATTGCACCAAAAACTGGTGACAAAACAAATAACTTGTACAGCTTTGGTACAAGAAAAATTAGAACTACTTAAAAAAAATACGCACAATACTGTTAATTCTTTGTTAGATACTTTAGCGCTAGATTTAGCTGCAAAAGTAGATGCTAAAATTGCAAAAGGTGAAGAAATTGGCTTGTTAGAAGGAATTCCTTTTGGAATTAAAGATGTGTATATGTTACAAGGAACAATTGCAACAGCAAGTTCCAATTTATTAAAGAATTATAAATCGGCTTACACCGCAACGGCAATTCAAAAATTATTAGATGCTGGCGCAATTCCTTTAGTGAAAGAAAATTGCGATAGTTTTGGACACGGTTCATCTAGTGAAAATACTATTTTTGGCGCTGTTAAAAATGCTATAAATACCAATTTAGTTGCAGGTGGTTCTAGTGGTGGATCTGCAGTAAATGTTGCTTTAGATTACACCGTTTTTTCAATTGGTGGAGATACTGGAGGTTCTATTCGTCAACCTGCTGGTTACAACAATATTTACGGTTTAAAACCAACATACGGACGTATTTCTAGATATGGTTTAATGGCCTACGCATCCTCAACAGATTGTGTTGGACCGTTAGCAAAATCTATTGAAGATATTAGAATTGTATTAAATGTAATGAGTGGAAAAGATTCGAAGGATCAAACTTCTATTTCTTCAACAGAAATTAGTGAAACAGCTATTTTAAAAAACACTGTTAAAACTGTTGGTTATTTTAAGAATTTTATTGAAAATGATGCTATTGCCCCTAAAGTTAAAGCCGATTTTTTACAAAGTATTGAAAAAGTTAAGCTAAAAGGAATTAAAGTAAAAGAATTAGATTTCTTTCCATCAGATATTTTGGTTTCAACGTATTATACGTTGGCAATGGCCGAAACAGCTTCTAACTTATCGCGTTTAGATGGCACAAACTATGGAAATAGAATTGAAGATAAAAATTTGAAAGAAACCTATGCAGTAACGCGTTCAGAAAATTTTTCAGAAGAAACAAAACGAAGAATTGTTGGTGGAAACCAAGTATTATCGCAAGGTTTTTCTGATGAAATTTATTTAAAAGGATTGGCTATTCGCGATCAAATTGCTGCAAATTTCACTAAAGATTTTGAAGAAGTTGATATTATTTTATCGCCAGTTACACCTATGAGTCCACCAAAAATTGGAGATAGCTTAAAAGATCCT
>NZ_JBFHHX010000116.1:0-10492 GCF_041596795.1 Lutibacter sp. | reverse complement strand
TGATGAAGTTTCTCCATCATAACCTGTATCATTAAATGTAATGGTTTTTGGATTGTCAGGATCTGTTCCATCTCTTAAGGATGCGGCTACTGTTGTGTAGTTTTTTCCATCATTTGCAGTATAAACAGGCGACGACCATTGATTGTATCTATATTTATTGCCTTCTCCTTGTTGATCTCGCTCTATATAACCACTACTTGCAGGGTCAAAATAACTTCCTTCTGGTTGAATTAATTGAGATTCACCATCTAAATCTATAACACCATCAATTTTTAAATAATGCGTAACATCTAACCTATTATCAGCATTTATGGAAAGTTCATTTGCATTTACTTTTAAACCTAAAACATTTACAGCCCTAACAGTATTCACATCATGTGATGTTGTTACAATATTCCAATCTACAATAGTTGATCCATCTACCCCTACTGTATTTGGAATATTCCACACACTATTTTGGGTCCAAGTAGTATTTGTATCCCAATTTCCATTTATAGCAGTAGTATATGGTAAAGGAGCTGTTTGCTCTTCAGCCGTTAAGATATTTCTAATTCTTCCATTATTAGCATAACTGGATTGATCTACTAAATCTCCAATAACAATTGAATTCATTGGGTAATAACCTAATAAATTGGCCCAAGCCAAACCAGGTACGTCTATAGGAATAGTTTTACCTTTAACGAAAGTTCCATTTTCTTCAATTTCCTGATTCATCATCATATGCATTTGCTCTTCATTTAAGGCTACATTCCAGATTCTAACCTCATCAATCCAACCATGAAATTCATTAGATAGTTTTTGAGATAAATCTGTATCATCAAATTTAGCACCTAATAAAAAGGATTCTGTTGTGGCAAGTGGCGCTGAAGAAATTGAACTAGCGCTAGCAACTTCAACTCCATCAATATAAAGCTTTACAACTTTTGTTACATCATTGTAAGTAGCCGATACATAATACCATTTATCTTTTCCAATTGCATAGGTAGCTGTTAAATCTACTATTAATCCTCCTGAAGTATTGTACCATTTAATGTTTGGATAATTATTAACAAGTCCAAAATTATAACCTGCATTTGTTCCTTTATTACAATCTCGTTTACCTACAATAAATCCATTTCCGTTTGATGATGAATTTTGTTTTACCCAAGCTTCAATTGTAAATGAAGACGTTAAATTATGCTTATCTGCAAAATCTATATAATCATTAAAACCATCAAAATCTATAAAACTATACACTTGATCTGGCTCCCTCCAATCTCTTTCTGGAGTTGCTATATCATCAATATTAGGGAGTAGCATTGGTGAAAAACCTTCATTTGTAGGATTATAATTACTTGCGGTTTGACTTATATTATTATCAAAGCCATCATCCAGTCCATCTTCATCTTCATCTAAGCCCGTTTTTAAACCTGTAAAAGCCGTAATGGAAGTTAAACAAGAACCTTCGTCACTTGGATTAATGAACCCATCACCATTGGAATCATGTCCTTCAATTATATCTAATTCTCCATGATTATCTGAATTCAAATCTAAATAATCTGGCGTTCCGTCTCCATCAGAATCTACAGGTATTAAACCATTTCCACCAAATCCAATATAATTATCATATACATCTAATATACCATCACCATCAGAATCTACACCTGTGTAATTTATAAAAGTTGCAAGTGTTGCCTGAGCTTCAGTATGGTCTGTAATACCATCATCATCACTATCGATATCTCTAAAATTAGGATATAATGTTTCATCTGCATTTTTATAAGGATAATTATCTGGAAATCCATCACCGTTTGCGTCTGGGCCAGTTATTAATAAACTTCCAGCGCCATCAAACGGGTCATGGTAACCATCTTTATCTACATCTGTAAAACCATCTATTTGCCCATCACCATTTACATCTATTCCACCTGCCTCTATAATGTCTAATATTCCATCATTATCACTGTCTAAATCTATCCTGTTAATAATTCCATCATAATCAAAATCTAAGGCAAGTAATTTTCCTGCTTCAGAAATAAAATAAGTATTTGGATCAGAATCATAAGGTTCTGAAACTCCATCACCGTCTATGTCAATAAAATTATCTACTTTACCATCGCCATTCTCATCTGTTCCTCCACCTTCTACTATATCTGGTATTCCATCATTATCACTATCAGAATCGTAAAAATCATCTATTCCATCTCCGTCTGTATCTAAACTACAATATTGCACACCTGCAATTCTAATGGTACCACCACCAGTATAATCAATAGTAAAAACTATTTTACTCACCTTAATATTTGGGAAGTAAAAATATGCCGCTCCATAAATATCATCCGCTCTATTTTCTGGATTGTTTGCATTTGGAGCTGTGGTATTATAAATATCTTCAATAGTATTATCTCCATTAAAATTTATATATGATCCTAAATGGTAAATACCTTCTTCAGTTTCTAAATCAACTATTACACCGGCAGCATCATACACATCAATTTTATACTTTTCACCTTCATCAAAATCAATTAGTTTAAAAAATAAATTATTAACAGGAATTGCAAATTCAAGTTTAAATTCACCTTCGGTTACTGGACCTCTTACTCTTAAACCAAACCCGTGTTGACCGGCATCATATGCATTTATTTCTGTAAATTTAGTTTTATCATTAACGCTATAGGTAATAGAATTTCCATCATCAAGAGGTGTTGTAGTTAATGGTAATTTATTTAATATTTGTGTTTCACCATCACCATCTGTTTCTAAAATTTCTGGTTTTGTTGTAAAACAACCTTCAACTACATCTGGCAATGCATCATTATCGTCATCGGCATCTAAATAATCTTCAACACCATCTAAATCTCGATCTGGTTTTATGGTAGGAACTAAAATAAAATCGTTATTTGTTTCTAGAGATAAATTAAAACTAATATCATTACTAGAAGCATTATATTGGTGAATTTCTACCGCTATTTCATTAACCCCATTAATTAAAGAGTTATCAACTTTATAAACATTCCAAAAATCTTCAAAATTTCTATCGGTTGCCAAATTTGTTACATCACCAAAAGCCGTTGTATTATAATTGATTGGACCTGTAGGCATGTTATTTCTAAGAACCTCCACTCCATTTATATAAACTACAATTCCATCATCTCTAACAGCATTAATTTGTAAGGTTGAATTGGTAACATCTACACCTGTAGCTGTAATTGTTTTTCTAAAATAGGTTGTTATTTGAGAATTATTAACCAAAACTGTAGTTTCATCTCCATCCCCAAAGCCTAATTGTGCATTCCCTGACGACCAATTTGCTCCCGAAGGTCCAACATTTGCTGTTCTCCAAGCGGTTCCTTGATTTGAACCATCATCTAAATAATACCATTCCTCATCTGGAGTTAAAACCAAATTATTAAACTCAATATAAAAATCGAAACTCACATCAGAACTTGTACTGCTATTTTGATGCACTTCAACAGCAATTTCATGAGTACCAACTGTTAAATTATTCGTTAATATTATATTTTTCCAATCATCTTCATTTGGAGTATCTGTTGTTGCCACAGTACTAAATACTATAGCTCCTGTTGGCATATTATCTCTCCAAACCTCAACTCCATCAATATACACAACCATTCCATCGTCTATAATAGCGTTTAAAACCAAATTTTTGAAGGCTGCCTCTGTTGCACTTACTTCAAATGATTTTCTAAAATAGGTAGTAATTTGATCTACATCATTTATAACTGTAGTTTCATCACTATCACCAAAACCTAATTGAGCAAAACCTTTTGACCAAGTTGAATATAAGCCTGTATCTGTTTGCCAAGCAGTACCTTGATTAGAACCATCATCCTTGTAATACCAAACACCTCCTGCTTCTAAAATTGAACTTTTCTCCAATTCTAAATCAAAATTAAAACTAAGATCTGAACTTGTTAAACTATTTTGATGAATCTCAACAGCTAATACGTTTGTTCCTACTACTAATGAATTTATAAAATTTTTACTTGTCCAGCTAGATTCATTAGATACAGCAGCACTTGCAAATGTTGAATACGAAATGGTACCCGTAGGCATATTATCTCTCCAAATTTCAGTACCATTTAAATATACAACCATACCATCATCCCTAATGGCTTTTAAAGCCAAAATATCAAATTCCAAATCTGCAGCTGTAGCTATAAAAGTTTTTCTAAAATACGTAGTTGTATAAATATTATTAGCATCTCCTCCATAACTAACAACTGTAGTTTCGTCTCCATCACCAAAACCTAATTCTGCATTTCCAGATGCCCAAGAAGAATCGTCGTATCCCGTTCCTTGCCAAGCAGTTCCTTGATCTGAACCATTATCTAAATATTTCCATGCCCCATTAGGGCCAACAGTTTGCGGTGTAGAAATTTCTCCAGCAACATTAAATGTATACGAAAATTCATCACCATCATTATTAAGAATTGTAATTGTTGCCACACTTGGACCAGCATTTGTTGGACTATAAACAACGTTAAATGTTCCAGTTCCCAATGCTGAGATTGATACAGGAACACCCGTAATTGTAAATTCTGCATTATTACTTGTAATGGAAGTAATATTAAGTACGGCAGATCCAGTATTTTCTATTGTAAATGCATGTGTTTCGGCAGTTGCAATAGCTGAACTGTAAAAATAGGTGTTATCTCCTGCGTAAGGAGATATATCACCACTAGCAATATTAAAGCTGTTACCTTTTAAATTTATTTCAGGAGCCAATGGTTGTCCAGTTCCTTGAACCGTAAATGTATAGGCTTGCTCTGCAATATCTGGATCGTTATTATTAACAGTAATGGTACTGTTAAAAGTTGAAAAATCGTTACTTGGAGTAAAAATAACATTAAATGTTGCTGAACTTCCAGCCGCTACAGTTGTAGGTACTCCAGATAAAGTAAATTCTCCTAAGGAACTAGTTATTGAACTTATAGTTAAAACAGAAGTTCCGTTATTTTTAATTGTATATGTTTTGGTTGAAGAAAGACCCAATTGAACATTTCCAAATTGCGTATTATTTACTACTGATGGACTATTTGCACTTGCATCAGCAATAAAATTTGAAGCATCATCAACAATTTTAATTGCTCTCACTGGTTGGGTGTATTCAATGTGAAGCGTAGGCGCACCACTAGAATCTCCATTATAAGATTCTGCAATTCTAACACCTGCTCCTGATACTTTTGAAAACACAAAAGACATTGCATTTCCACTATTCCAACCATTTCTATTAATAATTTCCTGAACTATAGTTTTTAATTCTGAAGTTCTTTGGTCTATTCCTTGATCGCCTTCTGCAGGCCAACTTGGTGGTGTCCAACTTACATTTGCTAATGTGCTTGAAGAAAGTGTTCCATCTATTCTTTTAGAAATATTATAAGCATCATTTGTAAATATAGATGAATTATCAACATTTATCCCTTTAACATTTAGTGTAACAGCTGTTGGATTTGTTTCATCTACTTTAAACTGAATATATGCTTTAGTTATAGTTGAACTAGCTGGAATTGAAACATTTTGAAATCGAATACCAACAAATTGTTCATCTGAGCCATCTTTATACAACTCCAAATCTGTACTTGATAAATCCATTGCTCCGCCAATAACATTTTCTTCCACATCATCATCACCATTAATCACTGGAATATCTAAAGAAGAAACTACAATTACCGTTTTAGTTTCTATATTGACCAATGTATTACCCGCATTTGCAACTCTTAAAGACACTAAATAAGTGCCTGTTTTTGTTGGTGTAAATGAAGTTGGTGTAGTAACCGAGGTATTATTTGCTAGGGTGCCTGAATTTGAAGTAATTGAAACACTAAAATTATCTGGGTCTAAAGCAGACCATTGGTAATTTATACTTGTTAATGCTCCATCAAATTTCCCTATTAATGTAATTGGCTGCCCTAAACTAATTGTTGTAGGGCTAGTACTTGGCGTGGTAATATTAGAATTTAATGATCCTCCACCTGCAACAAGTGTACTAAAAGTAACTACTGATCCTCCTCCTCCTGCACCAACAGCAACTAACTGATTATCAATATATATTTCAGAATTATTAGAGGTTTTACCGGTAATTGTACCTCCAGAATTTATTTGAAGAACTGCGTTACTAGATAAATACAGTTCCGTTTTTTGATTTACAAAATTTAACACACCCGTTGAAGCTATAGAAAGTAATGGTGTTGTTAAATAAATTTGTATAAGCTCAGATCCTCCAATACTTAATGTACCATTTACAACAACACTTCCCATATTTACAGTTGGGTAACCAGCTGCTGTAAAATTAGAAGAAATTGAAATTGTATGGGTTGATTGTATAGTTACATTATATGTACCTGTATTCTGCCCTGGGTATGTTGTTGCGTTATCCCATGCCGTTCCATTGTAAGTTTGCCAAGATAAAGAATCGCTCCAATTTCCTGTGGTGTTTTTTGAACGAAAATCGCCTGTTGTTTGTCCAAAAACTACTTGTACACTAACTGAATTCAATAAAAATAATAGAAAAACTAATTTTAAATATTTAAATTTTACTTGCTTAAATATGGAAGAATTAATTTGTGGGGTTATATGTAATTTTCTTTTCATTGCTTTGGTTTTAAACTTTTTACTGTAGGAGTTTGTATTAAACTCCCTCTCAATTTATTTACTATAAAGAAAACTTAGTTTGAAAGAAAAACCAGGTTTTGTATATAGTTTAAGTTCAATCCTTTTAAAAAGGTAAATTATTCAACAATTATTGATTTATAATAATTATTTTGATCTGTTTCAATAACAACCATGTACATACCGGTTTTTAAATTACCAATATTAATTTGTTGTTTTTCAGTCTCTTTTACTAAATTACCAATGGTATTGTAAAAACTTACTTTACGTAAATTTTCGTTAGATTTTAAATCAATATTTAAAAAACTATTTGCTGGGACTGGATATAGTTTAATTAAATTATTATCCTTATCTAAATTATTTGCTGATAGAGTAATACCTGTTTTATGTATGGTGAAATAATCGGTTATTAGTTCCGTAGATTCAACAAATTTTAAATTTAAATTTTGACCATTATTACCATCACTTTCAATTTCAATAACAGAAGAGCCTAATTGATTTTTATTAAAATACATTGCTTCGTGAAAACCATCTTGATTAAATCCAGATATTTTACCAGCCGAACCAGTAACAACGTATACTGCTCCTTCATTGTCTGTAGCCGTTTTTGAATAAGCACCATCAGTTGTATCAGCCTTACCAGATTTATCTCCATTTATGCCAACTGTATGCAATGCTGCATCAAACGAATCTGAGTTTCCATAATGCCCATTTATAAAATAGGAACGTTCATAAGAGTGCGAATGACCATTTAAAATTAAATCAACACCACCATCTTCTAGAATACTTAAAAAATTCTGTCTCATAGCTATTAATTCTGTTTCAGTATCTGAATTATGAGAACCTTTTGTATATGGAGGATGATGGAAATATGCTATAATCCAATCTTGGTTTGTGTTATTTATATCATTTGTAACCCAGTTCATTTGAGTAGCATCATTATACAAGCTCATAGATTCTAATACTATAAAGTGGATATTGGCATAATCATATGAATAATAGGCCTCAGTTCCTGATGCTGTTCCTCCTGCTTCTGCTGCTTTTGGAAATGTGAATATGTCATAATAAGGTGATGCGGAAGCGTTAGAAGCTCCACCTACTGAATAGGTTTCGTGATTTCCAAGACAAGACCAAGCAACTGTGTTTTTTAGTATAGGAGCAAAACCATTAAAAAATCCTCTTTGAAAATCTGCATCAGAACCATTATCATAAGCATTATCTCCTAAAAACAACATCATATCTGTCTGTCCAGGATTTGACCCAGCATTTGCCACATAATTATAATATGCGTCTCTCACAGCTTTTTGTTGCCCAGCATAAGAAGTTTGCCCTTCGGTACCTGCATCTCCTAATGCCCACATTCTAACAAATTGTTTAGTGCCGTGAGGTGGAGATGTTTTTACAAACATTTCACTTTCTTGTGGTACTAAAATATATGTAGCGTCGGCAATTTCATAATAATATTTGGTGTTTGGATTTAAACCTGATAATGTAACTTCATGTTCGGTTGTAGAAGTTAAATCTAACACGGTATTATTTAAAGCTCCTAAGCTAGTTCCATAATTTACAACTGATTCCGTTGCGTTATTTGTTCTCCATTTAACAATTACACTTGTTGGCGTTCCTGTTTGCAAATAAGGCCCTCTAACTACTGTGGCTGCTCCTACAGGAAGATCGCTAGGTGTAAGTTTAAAATTAAAGCTAATATCAGAACTAGTTGTGTTTACTTGATGAATTTCTACAGCAATTACATTAATACCGTTTATTAAAAGTGTAGAAGCCATATTTTTTGTAATCCAAGCTGATTCGTCATCTCCACCAATAGTTTGATTTGCTAATGTTGAATAAGTAAAGGTCTCATCAACTCCATCTCTCCAAATTTGTGTATCATTTAAATAAACCACCATTCCATCATCTCTAACAGCTTCTAAATCCAAGCTATTATAAATTGATTTATCCGCAATTGAAAATTCTTTTCTAAAGTACGTTGTAATTGGTTTTGGATCACTTGGAGTTCCAATATTAGTAGCTTCATCTCCATCGCCATAACCTAATTCCGAAGCACCGTAGTCCCAAGAACTATCATCATAAGAAATGGCTGTCCAAGCTGTACCTAAATTAGAACCATCATCTAAATACCTCCAAACGTCTCCTGAAGAAATAGATTCTACAGACGGAGATGGAGGATTTGGTCCAAATGCTTGAATTAAAATATTATCTATAAATAAAAAGGCATTAACATCATTACCAGATGCTGAACTTCTAAATCTAAACGATGTTGTTGCTGAAAAAGTAGCAGTTATACTAACTTTTTGTTGGGTATATTTTGTGTTATTTGTGAATAAAACATCAGCATCTATATTAAATCCATTGGTAGGAAATTTTAGCCAATTTGATCCATCGATACTATATTCTAAATAAAAATCATCATCTCCATTATAATCTGTAGTTTGAAAATCAAAATAAATATCTACTGAAGTATATCCAATTAAATCAAAAGAATTTGAGTAAACCGAATAAGTAGCATTGGCTCCTCCACTATTTAATTTAATAGCATAGTTATTATTTGGCAGTGAATTGCTAACTAATTCACAATATGTTCCTCCATCATTCCATTGAGTTCCTGTAAAGGTTCCACTTTCAAAATCTTCAGAGTTTATGGTTATTTGTGCAAAAAAAGTTGTAGCAATTAACAACATTCCTAAAAAAGTAATTTTCTTTATCATAAGGTCAGGTTTTTTTCTAATTCATTAATTTGATGCAATAATTTTTTTATGGCAATTGTATTTTGATATTTTGGACTTAGCAATGCGATTGAAGTTTTGGCTTGTTGCAAGGCTATATTAGAGTCTTGTTGTTTTTGAATAGTATTTAAATACACAGCCTTTTTATAATACCATAATTCCTTTCTGGTGGTATTCAAAATAAAATAATTGTACTGGTTTAGTACTTCATCTAGTTGATTTGAAGCTATTAAATAGTCAAGTTTTTTTAATTGTAAGGTAATTGTGTTTTCTCCTAGTTTAAGTAAGCCTGTGTTAATAGCATTAATTGCAGTTTTATAATTTTCATCATCAATACGTAAAATTATATTGCAATATTCAATTATATCATTTGGCTTTAAATTAGTGGTGGAATTAATGTAATTAGAATAAAATTGATAAGCCATTAAAGGTTTATTTAACTTAATGAAAATTTGAGCCTTTAATTTAGTAGCTTCCAATGTAAGAGATTCAACTAAATTTTCATTCTCTAGGCGTTTTAAGGCATTTTTATATAATTTTCTTTGAAAATATGTTTCGGCCATTCTAAAATGAAGAGAACCATCTCTAAGCCCTAATTTTTCCGCTTTTAAGTAATCTTTAGTTGATTTTTTATATTCAAAATGTTGAAAGTATAAAAATCCTCGTTCAAAGTATAAACTTGCTTTGGTTGGATTTTTAGAAATCTCTATTGAAATTTCATTAATTCTAGCAGACAAACTACCATGACTATAAACAACTGAGTTAAAAAGAAAAAAAAAGACACAAATAAAATAGAAAACCCCTAATGACTTTTCTCCAAATTTAGGCAGTAAATTTTCCGATAATTTAATATTATGAATAGAAAGAAAAACTACTGGGGCCATAGTTAAATATTAAGTTAGGGTTTCAATAGCACTACAATTTTTTTTTATATTTTCAAAGCTATTTGTATCAAATATAACTTTTTAAAAGTTATAAACAAACTAAATTGATCGAAAAATCACATCAACTACTTATTTTATAAGCTTTTACAATTCCATCAAAAGACTTATTAACCTTTTACCAGCGCCACAAAGCTCAATTTTACTATAATCAGCGTTAATTGCTCTCGAATAAATATTTTTTACACCTACCAT
>NZ_JBFHHX010000115.1:0-10511 GCF_041596795.1 Lutibacter sp. | reverse complement strand
TTAAATATTTTAACTTGTAATGAGCCTGTATTTAATTTTAAATATAGCATCATTTAGTATTCCATTTATTTACAGTTTTGAAAAGAAAATGCGCTTTATAAAATGGTGGAAAGCTGTTTTTTTATCCATTTTTATTGTTGCGTTCTTTTTTTTAATTTGGGATGTATGGTTTACAAAAATGGGAGTTTGGGGATTTAACCCAACGTACCATATAAATTTTACCATTTTAGGACTTCCTTTAGAAGAAATTTTGTTTTTTATTTGTATTCCTTACGCAAGTATTTTTACCCATTATGCTGTTGATTATTTTTTTCCAAAACTTCAGTTATCAAAAAAAATCACCAATTATATAACAATTACATTGGTCATTTTATCAGTTGTTATTATAATGTTTAACACAAATAAATGGTATACTTTGGTTAATTTACTTGTTTTTGCACTATTGTTAATGTATTCTTATTTTACAAAAAATAGTATTTTACAAAAATTCTATATCACTTTTTTGGTGATATTAATTCCGTTTTTTATTGTAAATGGAATTCTTACCGGAAGTTTTATTCATAATGAAGTTGTTTGGTATAACAATGCTGAAAATTTAGGAATCCGATTATTTACAATTCCTATAGAAGATGCGTTTTATGCGTTTAGTATGCTTTTTGCCAATTTAATATTAATAGAAAAGTTTAAAGCTAAATTTAATAAAAAAATGGGTTGATAGTTGTTTTATTTATTGACAAAAACAGATATATAGCCGTCATTCTGAACTTGTTTCAGAATCACACATTTTTGGAATCCAATATTAGTTGAGATCTTAAAATAAATTGAGGTTAGCGTTGTGATTATGTGATATAATAAAAAGTTAAGAAAATTATTTTAAAATGAAAACAGAAGTTGCCATTTTTTGGTTTAGAAGAGATTTAAGATTGCACGATAATTGTGGATTGTATAATGCTTTACAATCTGGTTTTAAAGTGTTACCCATTTTTATTTTTGATGATGATATTTTAAATGAATTACCAAAAAACGATGCAAGAGTTTCTTTTATTTATGAAACTTTAAATAATTTAAATACACAGTTGCAAAACGAAGGAAGTTCTCTTAAAATTATAAAGGGAACTGTTTTTGATGTTTGGAAAAATCTTTTTGAAAAATATATAATTAAAGAAGTTTACTTAAATAAGGACTACGAGCCTTACGCTATTAAAAGAGATTTAAAACTAAAAAACTTTTGTGAAGAAAAAGGAGTAAAGTTTAAATCATTTAAAGATCAGGTTATTTTTGAACAAGCCGAGGTTGTTAAAGATGATGGTTTACCTTATACAGTTTATACACCTTATAAAAATAAATGGTTGAAGCTTTTTTCAGAAACTAGTATAGAGTCATTTCCTTCAGAAAACTATTTACAAAACTTTCTTAAAGATAATTTTAGTTTTCCTACTTTAAATGAAATAGGCTTTCAATCAAGTGATATAAAAGTTCTGCCCTATAATAATAATTGTATTGCAGAATATTCAAAAACCAGAGATATTCCTTCAATAGCAACTTCTAATTTATCTGTTCATTTACGTTTTGGAACTGTAAGTATTCGTAACTTGATTAAGTTTTCAATAAAAAGCAACGCAATATTTACAAGTGAACTTATTTGGCGAGAATTTTTTATGCAAATTCTGTATCATTTTCCAAAAGTTGTACATCAAAATTTTAGAGAAAAGTATAATTACATCCGATGGAGGAATAACGAAGCAGAATTTAAATTATGGTGCGAAGGTAAAACAGGCTATCCAATTGTTGATGCTGGAATGCAGCAATTAAATAAAACCGGATATATGCATAACCGGGTTAGAATGATTGTAGCTAGTTTTTTATGTAAGCATTTATTAATAGACTGGCGCTGGGGTGAAGCCTATTTTGCCCAAAAGTTGTTAGATTTTGATTTAGCAGCAAATAATGGCAATTGGCAATGGGTTGCAGGTACTGGTTGCGATGCTGCTCCTTACTACAGAGTGTTTAATCCGCTTACGCAACAGCAAAAATTTGATCCAGATTTAAAATATGTTAAAAAGTGGAATCCAAACTACTTAAATATTCCAGAAATTGTGGAGCATAAAACTGCCCGCAATAGATATTTAGAAATAATGAAAAATTCATTAACTTCTTAAAACAATAAATTTTGAAATTAGGGGCTTTTACATATAAATAAAAGTTGACTTTTAATTTTATTACAAAAAATCTTATTATTTAAAAAATACGCCAAAAAAAAACTGGTTTTCCAATGTATATCTTGTTACATTCAAAACTTAAATTGGTTAACCAAACTGCTTAACCAATTTATTAATAGTATTTTAACTTCTCAATTTGTACTAATTCTAAATTACGAAAACGTTTTTTTAGCTGATATATATCATCAAAATTTTTACACGATTGATATAATTTTACCTCAGTTAAAAGACATAATAATCAAAATTTGTAAAAATTGATGTAAATAATTTAATGTTTTTGCAAATTTAATAGTGTAAATATAAAGTAAAATGAAAGAAGAGAATTCAAAATTAATTTGTGATGCTAATGAAGCAGTTGCTATTGTTGCGCACAAAACAAATGAAGTTTGTGCTATCTATCCTATAACACCAGCCTCGCCTATGGGAGAGCACGTGGATGTTTATAGTTCTCAAGGTAGAAAAAATATTTGGAACAACGTTCCACGTATTGTTGAAATGCAAAGCGAAGGTGGTGCTGCAGGTGCTGTGCACGGTTCATTACAAGCTGGAGCATTAACTACAACTTTTACGGCTTCGCAAGGGTTGTTGTTAATGATACCTAATATGTATAAAATGGCTGGTGAATTATTACCATCGGTTATACATGTAGCTGCAAGAACTTTAGCAACTCATGCGTTATCTATTTTTGGAGATCATTCAGATGTAATGTCTGCCCGTGCAACTGGTTTTTCTATGTTATTTGCCGGCAGTGTTCAAGAAGCGCACGATTTTGCATTAATATCTCAAGTGGCTACTTTAAAAAGTAGAGTGCCATTTATGAATATTTTTGATGGATTTAGAACATCACATGAAATTTCTAAAATAGATGCTATTCCAGATTCTGTTATTAAAGCAATGATGCCAGAGGAAGAAGTAATGAAACACAGAAAACGTTCATTAGATTCGGATAATCCTACAATTAAAGGTACAGCTCAAAATCCAGATGTATTTTTCCAAGCGCGTGAAGCTTGTAATACCTATTACAATAACGTTCCAGGAATTGTACAAGAAACAATGGATGAGTTTTATGAGCATACAGGAAGAAAATATAGCTTATTCTATTATATAGGTCATCCAGAGGCTGAAAAAGTAGTTATTATTATGGGTTCTGGAGAAGGACCAGTAAGAGAAACTATTGATACAATGGTTGAGCAAGGCGAAAAAGTAGGTGCTTTATTTGTGCGTTTATACCGTCCATTCTCTGTAAGTGATTTCTTAAAAGAATTACCTAAATCAGTTAAAAAAGTAGCTGTTTTAGACAGAACTAAAGAGCCAGGAAGTATTGGAGAACCATTATATTTAGATGTAGTTACTGCATTTGTTGAAGGCGGAGAGGCTATGCCAACAATTGTTGGTGGTCGTTACGGACTTTCTTCAAAAGAATTTACACCAGCAATGGTAAAAGGTATTTTTGATGAATTAGAAAACAAAAAACCAAAAAATCATTTTACTGTAGGTATTAATGATGATCTTACACATACTAGTTTACCAATTAACCCTTATTTCAAAACAAAAAAATCTACATTTAACTGTATGTTCTATGGTTTAGGATCTGATGGTACAGTAGGAGCAAATAAAAACTCTATTAAAATTATTGGTGAAACTACCGATAATTATGTGCAAGGATATTTTGTTTACGATTCTAAAAAAGCAGGAGCACAAACAATCTCGCATTTACGTTTTGGACCAGAACCAATTTACTCAAGCTATTTAATTAATAAAGCTAATTTTATTGCTTGTCATCAACCTAATTTTGTGTATGAATATGATATTCTAAAAAACATAAAAGAAGGAGGTACATTCTTATTGAACACGCCATTTTCAAAATATAAAATTTGGGCAGAATTACCAAGTGTTATTCAAAAAAGAATAATTGAAAATAATATAGAATTTTATGTAATTGACGCAACTAAAGTTGCTGAAGCGGCTAAATTAGGTAAGCGTACAAATACAGTATTACAAACATGTTTCTTCGCTATTTCTGGTGTATTACCAAAAGATGAAGCTATCAAAAAAATTAAAGATGCCATTGTAAAATCGTACTCTCATAAAGGAGATAAAGTTGTACAAATGAACTTTAAAGCAGTAGATACTGCATTAGAAAATCTTCAAAAAGTAGAGTACCCTTGTCATACAACTAATGAAGATGGTTTATTACCTTTATTAAGTGGAACAACAGATCCGTTTATTACTGGCGTATTAGGAACAATATTAGCAGGAAATGGTGACGATTTACCAGTAAGTGCATTTCCAGTAGATGGAACTTTCCCAACAGCTACAACACAATACGAAAAACGTGGTATTGCAACTGTTGTACCTACTTGGGATGACGCAGATTTATGTACACAATGTAACAAATGTGT
The DNA here is from genome assembly GCF_041596795.1 of Lutibacter sp. Taxonomy (GTDB): domain Bacteria; phylum Bacteroidota; class Bacteroidia; order Flavobacteriales; family Flavobacteriaceae; genus Lutibacter. The sequence continues at coordinate 5,890 of NZ_JBFHHX010000115.1, read as the reverse complement.
TGCAATTTGTCCGCACGCTGCCATTAGAGCAAAAGTTGTTTCAAACGATTTATTAGTAGATGCACCATCAACATTAAAACATGTACCAGCAAAAGGAAGACCTTTTGATAGTAAAACTGAAAGCTATGTGTTACAAGTTTCACCAGAAGATTGTACAGGATGTGACCTTTGTGTTGCTGTTTGTCCAGCCGAAAGTAAAACAGTTGCAAATACATTTGCTATTAATTTAGCTGATAAGCGTAGCGTACAAGAAGTTGAAAATAAAAATTGGGATTTCTTTATTGATTTACCAGATTACGACAGAAAACAATTGGTAACTTCAACAGTAAAAGGATCACAGTTTTTACAACCATTATTTGAGTTCTCTGGAGCTTGTTCAGGTTGTGGAGAAACTCCTTATATTAAAATGATTACTCAACTATATGGAGATAGTATATTAATTGCAAATGCAACAGGTTGCTCATCTATATACGGAGCTAATTTACCAACAACACCTTATGCCAAAAATAAAGCAGGACACGGACCAGCTTGGGCAAATTCATTATTTGAAGACAATGCTGAGTTTGGTTTAGGTATGAAATTGGCATTATCTAAAAAGCAAGAAATTGCTGTTGATTTGTTAAAATCTTTAGAAAGTGTAATTGGAAGCACATTGGTTAATGATATTTTAAACAATGCTGAAACTGATGAAACTTTAAAAGAGCAAAAACTAAAACAAATAGATGAGTTAAATGGTATTTTAAATACAATTGATACTTATGATGCTAAAAAACTAAGAAACCTTTCTGAGTACTTACGTAAAAAAGACGTTTGGATTTTTGGTGGAGACGGTTGGGCTTATGATATTGGTTACGGAGGTTTAGATCACCTATTCTCTTCAGGAGAAAATATCAATATTTTAGTTATGGATACTGAAGTATATTCAAACACTGGTGGACAAGCTTCTAAAGCTACACCAATGGGAGCAAGTGCAAAGTTTGCAATGAATGGTAAATTAACATCTAAGAAAAGTTTAGCTTTACAAGCAGTTTCTTATGGAAATGTATATGTTGCTCAAATTGCAATAGGTGCAAAAGACAACCAAACATTAAAAGCAATTGAAGAAGCGGCTGCATATCCAGGACCATCATTAATTATAGCTTATGCACATTGTGGAGAGCACGGTTACGATTTAAAAGACGGAGCTTCACATCAAGAAAAAGCTGTTGAAACAGGTTATTGGCCATTATTTAGATTTAATCCTTTATCAGAAAAAGGAAAGAAATTTAGATTAGATTCAAAAGCGCCTGCTACACCTCTTCAAGACTTTATGTATAAAGAAACTCGTTTTACAAGAGTTGTTAAGGAAAACCCAGAATTGGCAGGAGTACTTTTAGAAAAAGCACAAGAGCAAGTAGATTCTCAATGGGAAAGATTAGAGTTGTATAAAAATTTATAATTTTTGATTAACCAAAAAAGTGCTGTTTACATTTTTGTATTCAGCACTTTTTTTAATTTTTTAAAAACTATTAGATATGAATGATAGATCAAAAGCTTTTTTTAAAGAAGCAGCAAAAAAATTAACCGAAGCAAAAGAAGAATTATTTAAACCATCAGAAGATTTTGTTAGCTATTCTGTTTGTAAAAATTCGCAATTTGCTATTGAAAATTACTTAAAAGGATTTTTAGTTTCAAAAAATGTAAAACTAGATGGTAATGATACCATTGCTACTTTATTTGAAAAATGTGTAAGTGTTGATAGCGGTTTTAGTAAAATTGATTTAAGTGCTATAGGTTGTAAAAACCAACCAATTGATTCTAGATATTGTTCTGAAATTAATTCAGTTAGCGCTTGTTTTGATGCAGCTGATAGTATTGATACATACCTTAAAAAAGCAAAAGCCTTATAAGATTGGCACTTTTTTGGTTTGAAGAAGTAAAAACTTACTGTACATTTGTAAAAATTAGTTTCTAATGAATTATATTTTATTTGACGGTACTGTAAGAGCATCTTTATTGCCTTTAACATACACTCGCCCAGTGGCAGATTTAAGAGTTGGTATATTAACAATTCGAGAAAAATGGGAGCAATATCTGGGCTTTACAACCACTACACTTACTGAAGATTATTTAGAAGAAAAATTTCCAATGGTGGAAATGGAGCAAAATATTTTAATTAATGCTTCGTTTCTTCCTACAAAAAATTTAGCTGAAATAATTTCAGAACTTTCTCAAAATCAGGCTGTTTTTAAAGGAGAGGAAGTTATTGCATTTTATACAAATGATACACAAGATGAGGTTAATTTTGATTCGTATAAAATTATTGAATTTACTGAAGATGTAATTCAAATTAAAAATACGTGGGATATTTTTTCATTTAATGATGCAGCTATTAAAGCTGATTTTGAAATTATTACCGAAGGAAGAAAATCTCAACCAATTCCAAAGGATGTTCACGTAATTAATAAAGAAAATATTTTTATTGAAGAAGGCGCTGAAGTACTTTATTCAAGTTTAAATGCAAGTTCAGGTCCTATTTATATTGGTAAAAACGCTTCTATAATGGAAGGAAGTTTAATTAGAGGTCCGTTTAGTTTAGGAGAAGAATCTACCATTAAAATGGGGGCAAAAATTTATGGAGCAACAACAATAGGTCCATATTGTAAAGTTGGTGGTGAAGTTAATAATTCGGTTATTTTTGGATATTCTAATAAAGGTCACGAAGGCTTTTTAGGAAATTCGGTATTAGGTGAGTGGTGTAATATTGGTGCAGACTCTAATAACTCGAACCTAAAAAATAATTACGATGAGGTTAGATTGTGGAGTTATGAGACTCATAATTTTGCAAAAACAGGACTTCAATTTTGTGGTTTAATTATGGGAGATCATTCCAAATGTGCCATAAATACGATGTTTAATACAGGAACTGTAGTAGGAGTAAGTGCAAATATTTATGGAAGTAATTTTCCAAGAAATTTTGTACCATCGTTTAGTTGGGGAGGATCAGCAGGTTATTCAACCTATCAAATTAATAAAGCACTAGAAACTGCTAAACTGGTTTTTAAAAGACGTGATTTAGATTTTGATGAAAAAGAACAGAAAATACTAGAACATATTTTTGAATCAACTAAAAAGTATAGAAATTTTTAAGCATTAGGATTATTAGTTATAATTGGACTTGGTTCAGAATAACATTCTAATATAAATAAAAAGCTAGTTAATCTAAATCAAGTTTAGATTAACTAGCTTTTTTATTGTTCATGAATAATTTATCCTTTCTTTTTAACAGAACCAGATCCAACAGATTTAACTTTTACAATGGTTGGATTTCCATAATAATATATATTTCCAGACCCAGCAGATGAACCGTGAATTTCATTTATAACAGTTACTTTTGCGTTTCCAGAACCTGCAATTTTAATTGTAGCAATGTCAGATTTTAAATTGTACGCATTTACGTTTCCAGAACCAGCAATACTTAAATTAAAATTATTGGAGTAACCATTTAATGTAATATTTCCAGAACCTGCAGTATTGGAATTTAAATTTTTGGTAGCAACTTTTAAAGTTAAATCTCCAGAGCCAGAAAGTGATAAATTTAAGTTGGATGTATTAATAATATCTTTAGAAGTTATTTTTCCCGAACCCGCTAAAGCAACGGATTCAATATCTTCAAAAGGAATAGTTATTTCAATATTATTTTTAGTTTGTATTTGGTAACCTTTTTTAGTTTTAATTTTTAATTCACCATTTTCAACTTCAGTAATAATATATTCTAATAAATTTTCATCTGCTTTTATAGTTATTTTTCCTTCTTTTCCTTTTAATAAAGTAATATGAAATGCTCCTGCAACACCAATTTTATCATAATCAGAAACAGATCTCTCGGTTGTGGTGCTATTGCCATTTCCTTTTATTTTTTTTGAATACATTTGAGCACTTAGTTGTGCGCTTAAAATAAGTAGGACTAATACACTTGCTATTTTTTTCATACTATTAATTTTTTAGTTGTTAGAAAATGTTACACTTCCATAACTTGATTTTATGGAAATTGTAGAGTTAGATGTTGGTTTGTTATAATATCCTTCGTAATATTTAGTGGTAGTGTTGCTAATTTCTTTGTTAAAATTAAATCCGTTTGTTCCTTTTATACTTCCATAACTTAAAGATGCATTTATGTTAAATGCATTTGCAGGAGTTAGTCCAAGTTTTATGTGCGTATAGGAAGACTGCACTTTTACAAGTTTAAAATTGCTGCTTAAATCACTAATTTTTAAGGAACCATAGTCTATTATAAAATCTGCAGTGCCATTTAATTTACCAATAGTGGTATGCATATAATCACTGTTTCCTTTTATATTTCCAACATTTTCAATTTTTAAATCGCCGTAATCACAATTAAAATCTAAGTCTACCAACATTCCAAAAGAAATATGAGAGTAATCTGCATTTAGTTTTGTTCTTCCAGATTTTTCAATGTGCAAAGAAGAATAATCAGCATTTATTTCGCCATCTTTCATATATTGAATTTTAGAATTATTGGTGTAATCAATGTCTATGTAATTATTAGGGTTTAATAATTCTCCAATGTTCAACTTTCCATAATCGCAGTTAATTTTTGAAGTTCCTTCTAATTTATTAATGTTTATGCCACCATAATTGTTGATTAAGTTTACATTATTAGTTATTGGCATTTTAATTAAGTAATTAATTTCCATACTAACATTATTATTTTTCCCCCAAAAACTCCAAGAATTTGACACTTTTTCAATAATTGTTTTTGCAGAAACATTGTTGCTATTTCCGTAAAAATCTATAGAAATGGCATCTAACTTTTCTTTTACTTTTTCTTCATCATCTCCATTTGTAGTAATGCTTACCACAATGCTAATGGTGTTTTCATTCCAAGTTACAATATCAATATTTCCATATTTGTTGGTTACGTTTAAAGTGGCATCTTTTAAAACGCTAAAATCCTTTTTAACCACTTTGTTTTTAGTGTATTTTCCATCTTTAATTCCAGCAGAAATTGTTATTGGTAGTAGAATTATCAAGAGTAATATTTTATACCTGGTTTTCATTTTGTTGTTTTTTAAATTGTTTAACATCTTCAATTTGAGCTAATAAGCTTTGTAATAATTCAATGCGTTGTTGAAAATTAGAAATCATTGCGTAAATAATTCTTTTATCTTCGGTACTTTCTTGTAGCTCTAAAGTAAGTACTTTGTAGTGTGTTTCTAGCTTATTAAGTTGTAGTAATGCATCATTAATTAATTGTTCGGTATCGCTGTTTCGTTCTAGTGCTACGTTTTCTAATTCCTTTTGGATAGTTGTAACAAAGTAGTTTTGTGTTTCTTCCATTTTAGGCGATATACTTGCCAATTCTAAACCATTGTTTGTATAAGATTTACCAATCCAAATTCCAATAAAAAGTATAATTGAAGCGGCAATTGGTAGCAAAATCAGACTCTTATTTATTTTTTTTGAAGTATATTTTTTTTGTTGTTTTAATTTCTCCTCAAATCTTTCAAAATGCCCAACGTTTGGCTCTTCAATATCAAATTTGTTTTCAAGATTTTTACAAATATGTTCAAAATTATTTTTCATAGTGTAAGGCTAATAGTTGTTTTAGTTTCGTTTTTGCTCGGGAAATTGTAGTTCTACTATTTTCATAAGTAATATTCATAATTTGAGCAATTTCTTCATAATCATAGCCTTCAATATAGTGTAAGGTAAAAGCCACTTTGTAATTTGTTTTTAATTTATTTAGTTTTTCAAGAATTTCTTTACAACTTGCTTCACTAAAATCTTCATTTTCATTATTTTCATCTTCACAAATTGTAAAATTTTCTAACAATTTTGTTTCAAATTTTTTATTCTTTTTTAAAGCTGTAATACTTTTATGTATTAC
>NZ_JBFHHX010000114.1:0-10532 GCF_041596795.1 Lutibacter sp. | reverse complement strand
TTTATTTTTTTTACAATTTGTAATAACTTATTGTAACTATCTTCGGTTTCAATAACATTAAAATGAAGGTTTTTTCTTTTAAACGATTTTTTAAATAATTGTGCGTTTTCTAAATTTAAATTATGCTGAATATCATTTAATACTTTTTCTGTAGCAGTTGCGGTTAACGCTATAAAAGTAGCTTTTGGCTGTAATTCTTTTAAAATGGTTAATTTTAAATACGATGGTCTAAAATCGTGTCCCCATTCAGAGATGCAATGCGCTTCATCAATAGCAATAATAGATACTTTAAGTTGTTTTATTTTATCTTGAATAAATGGCGATTGTAATTTTTCTGGAGACAAGTATAAAAATTTGTAACCACCAAATTGTAAATTGTCAAAGGCTGTAATAATTTCATCTTGAGATAAATGAGATAATAAAGCAATAGCTTTTATATTTTTTTCTTTTAAACTATTAACTTGATCTTTAATTAGTGCTATTAATGGTGAAATTACAATACAAACACCGTTTGAAAGTAAAGCGGGAATTTGATAACAAAGCGATTTTCCTCCTCCAGTAGGAAGTAAAACCGAACAATTTTTATGCTCTAAAACAGCATTTATAATTTCTTGTTGCGGAGGTCTAAATTGGTTATGATTCCAATATTTTTTAAGAATTTCAATTGGAGTTTCCATTATTTTATATTTTGTAATATAAAATCTGCTCTTTCTGATACAGTTCCAAATGGAACTTCTATAACATTGTAATTTAATTTTTTATAGGTTCTTTCTAAATGGTTATGAATGGCAAGTGCTTGCTCAAAATTTTCATAACGTTCATTATCAGTAATATAAATATCTTCCCAAGGTGGCATTAAAAAAATATAATCGTATTTATATAAATTACTTTTCTGCACATAGGTTTTAGGATAATCTATACTAATATAGTTCATGTACGCGTGTACATCTGGAATACCTCTATCAAAAAAAATAATATCACTGTTTATTTTCTCCGCTTCAATAAATTGGTTTATTCTACCTTCTAAAAGTAATTCACTAAACAATAAGGGTTTAGTTAAAAATAATTGTTCTATTCCTTTTTTACGTGCATTTAAAGTAACCTCTCTAGAAATTTCGGTCATACACATAAAATCTCTAGCCATTAATTCTTCAATTATTGTAGTTTTTCCTGTACTTGGTCCGCCGGTTAAAACAATTTTTTTTTGCATAGCACAAAAATAAGTTTTTCAAAAATAATACTAAAAATAATAGTGTAATTTTGTCAGTTAAATATTAACAGGTTAAATATGGTACTAAATTTGAGTGCTATAAATAAAAAGATAATGGATAATAGAACACAATTTTATAAAAAATTAAAGAAAAAATTAAAACAGGACACTTCTTTTCCAACAAAATATTTGTTTAAATTTATTGTTCCTACGGATGAGGATAAAATTAGCCAAATTGAAAACCTTTTTAATTATGAAGGTGCAGTTATAAATAAAACATCGTCAAAAACGGGTAAATACACAAGTGTTTCCATTCATGTGGTTATGAAAAAAGCCGATCATATTATTATAAAATATATGGAAGCAGAAAAAATTGAAGGAATTATATCTTTGTGATACTTTTAACAAGAAAAACAAAAAATAAAAAATAAATTGCAACGTTTTTATATCATAAAATTTAATAAACTTTTTGTTTATAAAACCCTTACTTAAAACTATGAATTTTAAATATTTAGTGTTAATTGTGCTTTTTTTTGGTATTAAATTAAACGCACAAGAAAATAAAAATGTGTTGTTTTATATTGATAAAGAGCCTGTATTTACACAAGAATTTATAAATGTTTATAAAAAAAATAGTGCTATAATTGAAGAAACATCTAAAAACGGAATTGAAAGTTATTTAGATTTGTATGTAAATTATAAATTAAAAGTGAAAGAAGCTTTTGAATTAAAACTAGACACTATTCAAAAATTTAAAAAGGAATTAAAAGAATATAAAGAAAGTTTAATAGCACCTTATTTAAAGGATAAAAACGTATCAGAACATTTGGTGAAAGAAGCGTATGATAGAATTACAAAAGAAGTAGATGTAAGTCATATTTTATTGTTTTTAAAACCTGACGCAACTGCAAATGACACCTTAATTGCATACAATAAATTGTTAGAAGCTAGAGATTTATTACAAAAAGGTGAAGACTTTAAAGAAGTAGCGCTTAAATATTCTGAAGATCCAACTGTTCAACAAAATGGCGGAAGAATTGGATATTTTACAGGTTTGCAAATGGTGTACCCTTTTGAAAACGAAGCTTTTAATACAAAAATTAATGAAGTTTCAATGCCTTTTAGAACAAAATTTGGATATCATATTTTAAAGGTTCACAATGTTAGAAATTCTAAAGGTGATGTTGAAGTTGCTCATATTATGATTAAAAATGATGAAGCTTTAGCAAAATCTAAAATAGATTCTATTTATACTGAAATAACAACTAATAAAGCCGATTTTTTTGAATTGGCCAAACTTGTTTCTGATGATAAAGCAAGTGGAAATAATGGAGGGAAATTACCTAAATTTGGAACTGGTAGAATGATTGAAAATTTTGCTAATGAATCTTTTAGCTTAAAAAATGAAGGCGATATTTCAAAACCATTTCAAACTCAGTTTGGTTGGCATATTGTAAAATTAATAAAAAAGTATCCTATTGAAAGTTTCGATATTTTAAAAGAAAAACTTACAGAGCAAGTTAATAATGATGAACGTTCTAATTTAATTGGTCAATCTGTATTAAAAAGGTTATTTAAGGAGTATAATGTTACGGTAAATACCGAGGCTTTAAATCAGTTTAAAACAGAAGATTGGAAAACAAATTCAGATAATTTTAAAAGCAATTTGTTAAAAATTAAAGATGAAAATATTTCACAAAGTAATTTTATTTCCTATTTAAAAACTGTAAATTCTTCCGATATAGATAAAGCAATAGTTGGTTTTAAGGAAAAAGAAGTACTTAATTATTATAAAAAAAATATTGAAACAGATAATCAAGAATTTGCCTTAATGTTTAAAGAATTTAAAGAAGGATTATTATTGTTTGATTTATTGGAACAAAAAGTTTGGGAAAAATCTAAAGATAGCACAGGTCTAGCTCACTTTTTTAATGAGCGAAAGGCTGAAAAATATGGAGATAAAAATTTAAGTGACATTAAAGGAACTGTAATTTCCGATTATCAAAGTTATTTGGAACAACAATGGATAAATAATTTACATTCAAAATATAATGTTGAAGTAAATAAAACAGAAAAGAAAAAACTTCTTAAACTAAAATTATAATTTTTTTGAAAAATTTAGTATCATTTATAGTACTGTTAGTAACCTTGCAATCTTGTAATTATTTTACATTTAAAGATAGTAAAAAGGAAGCGCTTGCAAGGGTAAAAGATACCTATTTGTATAAAGAAGATTTAAAGAATATTTTTAATGCAGATTTATCTGAACAAGACAGTATTCTGTTGGTAAATAGCTACATAAATAATTGGGTAAAACAGCAATTATTGCTTTCAAAAGCTCAAATAAATTTAGAAGATAACTCTGATAATTTTGAAGAATTGGTAAAAAAATACAGAGAAGATTTATACATTAATTCCTATAAAGAAGCAGTTGTAAATCAGTATTTAAATTATGAAGTAACAAAAGAAGATATTACTAATTTTTATAATGAAAACAATCAAAATTTTAAATTAAATGAAGAGCTTTTAAAATTAAGATATATTAAAATTGGTAAAAATTTAGCGAATAAATCCGAATTAATACGATTGTTTAATTCATCAAAAAAGAAAGATTTAGACACCTTAAAAGCAAGAGAAATTTTTATTAAATCAAGTCATTTAAACGATTCAGTTTGGGTTAAATTAAGTGAAGTGTATGCTAAAATTCCAATTCTTAAAAATATAGACAAGCAAGAGCTTTTAAAAAACGATAATTTTATTCAAAAAGAAGATTCATTAAGCCTATATTTGGTCAAAATTAAAAAAGTGTTAAATAGGAATGATATTGCTCCAAAAAGCTATATTACTCCATCTATAAAACAAATGATTTTACATCAACGTAAGTTGCAGTTATTAAAAAATATTGAAGAAACATTAATAGAAGATGCGCAAAACAAAAAACAATTTGAAATATATTAAAATGAGTAAAACAATAACAATACTATCTTTTTTATTAGTTGCCTTAAACTTATATTCTCAAGATAGCTTATCAACAAAAAATAAAAGAATAAAAGTAGATGGAGTAGCCGTAGTTGTTGGTAAAAATATAGTATTAGATTCTGATATTGATAAATTCAAGAAAGAATTGCAACAAAGAATGGAAGGTAAAATTGAAATTACTGATTGTGAAATTTTAGAGGAAATTATGACTCAAAAATTAATTGCACATCATGCTGTAGTAGATAGTATTGTTGTAACAGAAGATGAAATTCAATCGGAAGTTGAAAGAAATATGGGTTATTTTACTCAACAATTAGGTTCTATGGAAAAAGTTCTTAAAATGTATGGTTTTAATGATGAAGATGATTTAAGAGAAGAACTTGGTAATATTCAAAAAGAACAATTACTTATTAGACGTGAAAGAGCAAGTATTACAGATAAAATTGATGTAACTCCAGAAGAAGTTAGAACATATTTTAAAAACTTAGAAAACGAAAATAGTTTACCAGAATTTAGTGCTGAAGTAGAAATTGCACAAATTGTAAAGTATTTAAAACCTTCTGAAGAAGAAACAAATAGAGTAGTTGCTAAATTACAAGAATTAAAAAAAGATATTGAAGACGGTTACAGCTTTCGTTTAAAAGCTATTATTAATTCAGATGATCCTGCGGTTTCTGGAAGTGGAGCTGGTTCAGGTGGAAAATATACAATTACCAGAGAAAGTGGTTTTATAAAAGAATTTAAAGAAGTAGCTTTTTCTTTAGATGAAGGTGAAATTTCTGATCCATTTGAATCAGGTTTTGGATTTCACATTATTCAAGTAGAAAAAATTAAAGGTCAAGAACGTGATGTGCGTCATATTTTAATGCAGCCAAAAATTAGCGATCAAGAAATGAATGCTGCAAAAACTGAAATAGAAAAAATTAGAAACCAAATTTTAAATGGTGAAATAACTTTTGAAGAGGCTGTTGTAAATTTTTCTGATGATACTGAAACAAAAAATAATAAAGGGTTAATTTTAAATCCAGAGTCTAATGATACTAAATTTGATTTAACATTAATGGGACCTGATTTATACGGTAAAATAAACAATTTAAAAATGGGTGAAATGACACAGCCATTTTATGAAGAAGTAAGAGGTGGAGAAAAAATGTTTAAAATTATTTTACTAAAATCTAAAGACGAAACCCACAAAGCAGACTTTGTAAAAGATTATGAGAAAATTCAACAATTAACTTTGCAAAAAAGACAAGAGGAAGCTGTTGATAAATGGGTGAAAAGTAAAATTGGAGATACCTATATAAAAATAGGAAAGGACTTTAAAGAATGTGAATTTACTAATAACTGGAAAAAAGAGTAAATATGTCTGATGTTGCTGCGTTAAAAGATTTAGTTGAAAAACATAAAGCTTTAAAAAAAGAAATAAGTAAAGTTATTATTGGTCAAAACATAGCTATTGATCATATTTTACTTTCTATTTTAAGCGGCGGTCATTCGTTATTAATTGGAGTTCCAGGATTAGCTAAAACGCTTATTGTTAATACAATAGCTGAAACATTGGGGTTAGATTTTAAAAGAATTCAGTTTACTCCAGATTTAATGCCTTCGGATATTTTAGGAAGTGAAATATTAGATGAAACAAATCATTTTAAATTTATAAAAGGGCCAATATTTAGTAACATAATATTGGCCGATGAAATAAACAGAACACCTCCAAAAACACAAGCTGCATTGTTAGAAGCTATGCAGGAACGTACGGTTACAGTAGCTGGACATCATTATACTTTATCAAAACCATTTTTTGTGTTGGCTACACAAAACCCAATAGAGCAAGAGGGAACTTATCCGTTACCAGAAGCACAATTAGATAGGTTTATGTTTTCTATTAATTTAGAATATCCAACTTTTGAAGAAGAAGTAGAGGTGGTAAAAACCACAACAAACGATTTTAAAGTTAAAATTGAAACGGTTCTTTCTGCAGATGAGATAAACGCTTTTCAACATTTAATTAGAAGAATTCCTGTGGCGGAAAACGTGATTGAATATGCAGTGAATTTAGTTTCTAAAACAAGACCTAATTCAGTAAATGCTCCTGAGATTGTTGTTAACTATTTAGATTGGGGCGCAGGACCTAGAGCTTCTCAAAATTTAATTTTGGCGGCAAAAGCAAATGCCGCAATACATGGTAAATTTTCTCCAGATATTGAAGATGTTCAAGCTGTTGCTTATGCTATTTTAAAACATAGAATTGTTAGGAATTATAAAGCTGAAGCAGAAGGAATTACTGAAAAGAAAATAATTGAATCACTTCTTTAATTTTCTTCGTTTTCTTCATCATCTATTTCTGGATTTTCAAAAAAGCTAAATACACTTCCTCCATATTTCTTTTGATAACTTAAATGTGTATTGTTTTCAATTTTTGTGAATTTAGAGTGTTCTAAAATTAAAACACCACCTTCATCTAATAATTGATTGTCAAATACCAATTCTACAATTTTTTCAAATTGAGAAAGTTCAAAATCATAAGGTGGATCTGCAAAAATAACATCAAACTTAGCGTTAGATTTTTCTAAATATTTAAAAACGTCACTTTTTACAGTTAAAATACCTAAATCTAATTCATCAGAAATTTGATTGATATATTTTATACACCCAAAATTTTCATCTACTGATGTTATTTTTTCTGTACCTCTTGAACCAAATTCGTAACTAATATTTCCAGTTCCTGAAAATAAATCTAGAACTGAAATTTCGTGAAAATAAAAAAGATTGTTTAAAATGTTAAATAAGGCTTCTTTTGCAATATCTGTAGTTGGTCTAACAGGTAGCTTTTTAGGCGCTTGTAATCTTTTACTTTTGTATTTTCCTGATATAATTCGCATTAAATTTGATTTAGTAAAGTGTAATATTCATGTGTATAAATGCCTTCAATAGTATTATTGTATGATAAATTATTATAAAAACTTACTTTTCTAATATATTGATAAACAATTTTGTATAGTTCAGAATCTTTTTCAATGTTGCCCATTAAAACCAATTGAAATTCTTCTGGGTTTAAATTTAGTTGTTCCGCAATAAATAGTATATAGTATATAAAATCTTCCTTTGTTTTAAAATTAAATATATTATATAACGCTAGTTTTTTATTTTTAAGTACTACAATTTCAAAAGCCAAGTTTGTAACGTTTACAAAGCATATAGGTTCTTCTTTATGCTTAAATTCGTTTAATAAGCACTCTATTAAAACCGTAGATGAATGTTTAAATATAAAAGAGCCATATTGGTCAAACAAGAAATTATTTACATTCACAAAGGGAATATACACATTTACTATGTTGTCGTTTTTTAACTCATCAAAGGTTATAAAATCGTTTTCAAGTACTTTTATAGAATACTTTAAATAGTTTGCCAGGTTATTTTTATCAAATAGGGCGGAAGGTACTTGTGTTACTAAGTTGTTAAAATGAGTTACACTTAACGATTTATATGCATGCTGAAGAATGGTTTCATTTTTAAAAATTTCTTCAACAAATTCAAGCTGTTTGTATGGAGAAATTTCATAATCATCTGAAAATTCAAATGATGAAAAATAATCTATTTCTTTGTTATGAATATTTGCTATACAAAAAGAAAATCCATCCAAACTAAGTTGGATGGATAAATGGTATTTCTCTAGATTGTTAAAATCTAAATTATTCTTCGATATCTTTTTTATCTCCTTTATCATAAAATGGAGGCCAGTTACCGTCTTCGCTAACTTCACCTAATGATCCTACTCTTAAAAATTCACCTTTAATATCTTCACCTCCAATGGCTTCTTTTTCTTGTTTTACAAGGTTATAATCCAATCCTTCTAAAATTAAAGCTTTGTCAACTCTTACTTCAAAAACTTGAGCTTTTAAACCTGCAATTTTTTCAACAAAACCAATTTCAATTTTGAAATTTTGATCTGTACCAGGTATTTTAAGCATATTTTTGTAATCTGTACCTGCAAATTTTGTTTTTACGTCTTCGTAACCAATAGTATCAACAACTCTTTCTTCAATTTCTTTAGTAATTCCTCCACCAACATTTATAGTTTTAACTACGTTTCTTGTTTGAGTTAAGGCAAATTTACCATTTTCAATAAAGCTAATTAATTCTTCTCCATTATCAGTATATCTTCCTTTTACTTTTTTGAAAGCTACTTCGGCATCTCTAATAATTTTCAAACGTTCAATTACCTTTGCGTATCTAACTTTTTTCTCTTTGTTAAACTGCATTGGTTTTTGAATTTCATAATTGATTTTATAAACTAAAAAAGCTGCAATTGCAATTAATAAAATTGATAAAATCCAATGTAATTTTCTCGGAATATAATTTACAATGGCGTAAGCTAATAATGCGGTAACTAAAATGGCCGCTATAATAATCAATATTGTTGTCATTTGTATTTGTATTATTAATTTTTTGTGTGTACGCAAATCTACAAATTTTTTTTAATGAGAAAAACTTTTAAGCATAAATCAATTTGTATATTTGAATTTTATTACAAAATGATTAAAACTACACAAGAATTTTACAATAATCTAACTGAAAACTTTCCTTTTGAGCCTACAATTTTACAAGATGTTTTGCTTCAAAAATTATCAGATTTTATTTTTGAAAATGATAACAGGCACTTATTTTTAATTAAAGGATATGCCGGAACCGGTAAAACAACGTCTATTAGTACGGTTGTAAATAATTTATGGAAAGCCGGTAAAAAGGCGGTTTTGTTAGCTCCAACTGGTAGAGCCGCAAAAGTAATTTCCGGTTATTCTGGTAGGCAAGCTTTTACAATTCATAAAAAAATATACCATCCGCGTAAAAACAAAAAAGGTGGAATTGATTTTTCTTTACAAGTAAATAAGCATACAAATACCATTTTTATTGTTGATGAAGCATCTATGATACCGGATTCTTCTACAAATGGAAATTTGTTCGAAAATTCATCATTATTGGATGATTTAATCTCATTTGTATACTCTGGGGCTCATTGTAAATTAATTTTAATTGGCGATACAGCTCAATTACCGCCTGTAAAACTAGAATTAAGTCCAGCATTAGATGCGCAGAAATTACATTTAAATTACGATAAAATTGTTACTGAAATTGAATTGAATGAAGTTATGAGGCAACATGCCGATTCTGGAATTTTGGTAAATGCTACCGATTTACGTTTTATTTTAGCAAATAGTGGTTTTAGTGATTTTAAATTTAGATTGGGTTATCCAGATTTAATAAGACTTATTGATGGTTATGAAATTGAAGATGCCATAAATAGTTCTTACGATAATATTGGAGTGGAAGACACTGCTTTTATTGTGCGCTCAAATAAAAGAGCCAACCAATACAACCAACAAATAAGAAGTAAAATTCGCGGTCAGGAAAATGAAATTTCTACGGGAGATTTTGTAATGGTTGTTAAAAACAATTATTTCTGGTTAAAAGAAAGTAGTGATGCTGGTTTTATTGCTAATGGTGATATTTGTGAAATACTTCAAATATTTAGTATTAAAGAATTATATGGTTTTAGGTTTGCAGAAGTGCAAATTAGAATGATTGATTATCCAACCCAAAAACCTTTTGAAACAGTATTATTGTTAGACACGCTAACTTCAGAAACACCATCGTTGTCTTACGAAGAGTCTAATAAACTATACCATGAAGTTGGGAAAGATTTTGCGCATGAAACTTCAAAATATAAACAATTACTTGGTATTAAAAAGAGTAAATATTTTAATGCACTACAAGTAAAGTTTTCTTACGCAGTTACGTGTCATAAATCGCAAGGAGGACAATGGAAAACTGTTTTTATAGAACAACCGTATTTACCAGACGGACAAAGTATTCCGTATTTACGTTGGTTATACACAGCAATAACACGTGCTCAGGAAAAAGTGTATTTAATTGGTTTTAAAGATGATTTTTTTGTAGAATAGAGGTTTTAAGTTTATAATCTCGATATAGTTGAGTATAAAATGCTATTTACCAAATACCAATTATCATCTAAATCTATTTAAACAAATCCATTCCCGGAATATTAGGCATTCCATCTTTTGCAGCAGCAGCCAATTCGGTTTCGCTGATAGAATTTGCTTTTTCTAAGGCTTTATTTAAGGCAATTACTAATAAATCCTCTATTTCTTCTTTGTCTGTTAACTCATCAGAAATAGTGATGTTTTTAACAGCTCTGTTAGCAGTAACTGTAACTTTTACCATTCCATTGCCAGCTTCACCATCAATTAAAATAGTGTTTAATCGTAATTTTGTGGCCTCAATTTTTTGCTGAGCTTCTTTTAGTTTTGCCATCATTCCAGAT
>NZ_JBFHHX010000113.1:0-10651 GCF_041596795.1 Lutibacter sp. | reverse complement strand
TCTAATACTTTTTGACCAGTGATAGTAAACAACTGTACTTTAGAAATTTCTACATTTTTAGATTGTATGTTTATAAATCCATTTGATGGATTTGGATATAAACTAAAGTTTGTTAAGAAATCTTCTCTTACTGAAGCTGTATTCGGATCATAAAGCATTACATTGTCATAAAACACCTCAGTAGTCGCATCGATAGCATTTGATGCTCTAACATAAATAACCGCTTTATCTGTTGAAGCAGTAAATGTAAACGTAGTTGTTGTAAATGTATTAGCGGTACTTGAAGACTTATTAGCATTAAAGTCATTAGTAATTATATATGCATCAACTCTAGAATCAGAAACACCATTTTCAAGACCATCTTCAGTAGTGATTTCTTCATTCAAAATAAATATCTCAGATGGAACACCAGAGGCTTCAGAACGAGAATCAATCGAAAAAGTATAAGTAGTACCCATTGTAACTGGAACCACTTGATACAATCGACGACACTTACTTGCTATCTTTACTCCCCTACCTGTACCTGCATTATCACCAAATTTGTTACCATCAGAAGTGGAACCTGGCTGCTCATTTCCGTCCGTACCTCCACCACAGTTATTCAAAAGCCATGTATCTAAAACATCATTATTCCAAATTGCTCGATAAGGACTATTACCCGTTCCTCCATCTATATCTGAAGGAGGAGTCATATCAAAGGTATCCGCATTATCATTAACATCGAAAGTATGATTTTCCAAAGTGCCATTTAACACAAGATTAGTTTGGCTATAACCGTAATTAAAACACAAACAGAATACTAAAAAGCCGTAAGGTGTTATTTTTTTAATTGTAATAAGTAAAGTTTTTTTCATAAATAATAAGGTTTAATAGTTTTTAAATAATATATCTGACATGCCAAATTGGTTAACCAATTTGTAAAAGTAAATATATTCATTAAAAATACAAATTACTATTTTTTAATTATAATTTTTTTACAAAAAAATAAAACTTGTTCTATTATTCTAAAAAATTTTAAGTATTTAGCGTGTAAATTACAGTAAAACATTGTAATGCATATTATTATAATAACATAGCAATAGACTCTTCACTTCCTTTCAGTTGTATATAATAACGCGTTTTTCACATAAAAAAAAGCCTGTTCAACATACATTGAACAGGCTTTTTAAAAATTTAAATTAACATTATATTGGGTTTTGAACCATTAAATCGTTTGCATCCATTTCATCTTGAGGAATTGGAAAATTCCATCTGTTATCTCCTGCTGCAACTTCCATAACCCCATTAGTAATAGCTGAAGTATGGTTAGAACCTGTTCTGTCTAAAGGTAAATCTAAACGTTTTAAATCGTACCATCTAAATCCTTCTCCCCATAACTCAACTCTACGTTGTAACATAATTTCAGCTTGTAAGTCAGTTCCTGTTTTTGTTGATAATACATAAGAAGCATCTCTAGTTTTTACCAAATTGTATAATGCTGTAGCAGCTAAAACATCTTGGTTATTTCTTGCTCTTGCTTCTGCTTCTATTAAATACATTTCAGCAGCACGCATTAAAGGTACATCTACACGGCTATCTCCGTTACTAACTGCAATAAATTTTTGGTTAGTATATGTAAACAATTTAAAGGTAGATAATAAAGAAACGCCTGATGGTAAACTTAAATGTTTTCCTGTTGGGTCCCATAAACCTTTACGCACATCTGTACTAGAAATTGTGTTGTATAAAATACTATTTATTGATCTAGGATTTGATCTAATTGCAGAAGAACTAAAGTTTCTTGAAATATAAGCTCCGTAATTTGCAAATGTGTCTGTTTGATCTTCTTGAATTTGACTAGCCCACATAAATTCTGAATTTGTTTCAGAACCAACTTGGAAACCTTGCGCATATGTTGCTGAATCCATTAAAGTGTAACCACTTCTAGCTTCAGCTGCATACGTAGCTGCTGTAGCCCATTCTCCTTGAACCAATGCAACTCTAGCTTTTAAACCTTTTGCAACACTTTGATTTATATGCGATTTGTTTGTACGTGAATATCCTGCTAATAAAACAATTGCATCATCTATATCTTGATTAATTTGAGTGTATACTTCCTCAACTGTAGAACGTGCAATTGAACCTGTATCGTTATCTAATTTTAAAGGCACACCTAATTGGCTATTTACTTCACCTTTTTTGTAACGACCACCATAAGATTGTACTAAATGAAAATGACAAAATGCTCTATAAATTAATGCTTGCCCTTTAATAATATCTTTATCTGCTTGGTCACCATCTGCACCATCAATACCATTTATTAAAACATTTGCATTTGCAATCCAATTATAAAACATTAACCAGTTTGCTCTGTTATAAGCATCTGATGGATCAGAATTTCCTTGCCATCTTAATTGGGTAGACCAGTTATTTGCATTGTGTACGTGATCTTCTCCACCTTCATCAATATGTATATAATATGCTCCAATACCACCTCTACCTTGACTTCCATATCTTATATATAATGATCTATGTATACCATTTAATGCTGTCATGGCATTATCTGTACTTAATAGTACCGAATTTGAAGAAACTTGATCGGTTGGGTACGTGTCTAAAAAGTCCTTTTCACAAGCAGTAAACAGTACATTTACCGCTAAAATTCCGATGAAAATAATTAATATTTTTTTCATTTTATTTTATTTAAAATTTAACATTTAATCCTAATGAAACTATTCTTGAAGGCGTATAAACATTTGAAGTTGTTCCGTTAAACGATTGCTGAACGTTCATTCCTTGTCTTGCATTAAAAGAAACTACATTTTCTGCACTTACATATAACTGCGCTGTAGAAACTCCTATTTGGCTCAATAAATCTGAAGGTAATCCGTATGATAAACTAATTTGTTTTAAGTTTAAATAAGACGAATCTACCAACCATCTGTCTGAAGTAGCATTAAAGTTAGTAGTTTGAGAAGCATCCATTCTTGGAATATCAGTGATATCTCCAACGTTTTGCCAACGTTTTAAAATATCAGTACTTAATGCTGTACCATAGGTTCCTGAACTCATAATAGATTGGTAGTTGTAATCTAATGTTTCACCTCCTATTTGGTAAGTAAATAAGAAACCTAAATTAAAGTTTTTATACGTTAAAGAGTTAAAAACTGATCCTGTTAAATCTGGAATAGCAGATCCTGCATAATGATATTCAGCATTTGCTTGGTTTGTAGTTAGAATATTTCCATCAATTGTTCTAATATCTGCACCGTTAGCTATTATAGCATCTTCATTTGCTACGTATAATGCTGATCCATCTGATGGATCTACTCCATACCAATCTTTTAACCAATAATCGTAAATAGATCTATCTACCATATATTTTTTAGACCCAGTAACAATTTCTTCTTGTGGAAGTTTTGTAAATTTATTTTCAATAGTTGAAGCATTTACGCTAGTTTTCCATTTAAAGTTTTCATTTTTAATTACATCAAAATCTAAACTAATTTCAAAACCTTTATTATACATTGTACCAATGTTTTGTGGAGTACTTTCACTACCACTTGAAAGTGCTAATGGAACATCAAATAATAAATTTGCAGATTCACGTTTAAAATATTCTAGTGTTCCACTAATTTTATTAAATAAACCAAACTCCAAGGCTACATCGTAACTAGCACTTGTTTCCCATTGTAAATCTGGAGATTCTAAAGTACCTAAAACATAACCTGAATCTGATTGGTTATTATAATCTAAATTATATAAACCTTGGTATGCGTAATAGCTAATTCCAGAGTTGTTACCTAACTCACCATAAGAAGCTCTTAACTTTAACATATCAATCCATTTTTGATTGCTAATAAAAGATTCTTTATCTAAACGCCAAGCACCACCAATTGAATAGAAATCACCCCAACGCGTAGCATCTGAGAATTTTGAAGTTCCATCTGTTCTATAAGATGCACTTAAAAAATATTTTCCATCAAAATCATAGTTTAAACGTCCAAAATAACTTTCATCATTTAAGTTATCTTCATAAGTATACAAATCGGAAGTTGTTACAAAATTTATTAATTCCACATTTCCATCCGCAATAATTTCTCTTTTAGCTCCATACATTGCATTAATTCTTAACTCAAGCGATTCGTGAGCTGCTAAAGCGCTAATATTATGTTTACCAATTGAGGTGTTATAATTTAATAATTGGTTAAAACCAACAGATGTTCTTCTGTTATAGGTTCTAGATGCATAACCATTTGGTGCGCCATCTCCAACTTCTTTATTCCAAAATACAGTGTTGTATAAATTACGTTGATCAAAACTAACATTGGTTGTAAATACTAAACCTTCCATTAATTTTATATCAAAAAATGTTTTTCCGTTTAATGAAGTGATTTCATCTATATCTTTATTCCAATCAATTTCGGCAACAATATGTCTACCACCACTTGCTCCACTTGGACGTGATGCTGTTAAATCGTAAATTCTATCACCATTATCATCTAAAACATATGCTCCAGTAGCATCGTGTTGATAAATATTATAAATTGGACCAATATTTCTTGTAAAACGAATTGGATTTACAAACGAACTTGATTGCGCATCAGTTGCTTGAGATTGGTTACCTGTTGAGGTAGTTGCTCCAATATTTAACCCTGTTTTTAACCATTTATTTGCCTGATAATTAACATTTACACGTCCAGAAATTCTTTCGAAATCTGAATTTTTAATGTAACCTTCTTCATTTAAATATCCCAAAGACACAAAATAATCACTTTTATCAGTTCCTCCTTGGTAGTTTATATCATAATTTTGACGACTACCTAAACGCGTAATAGCATCAGACCAATCTAAATCATCTGGGTATAATAATTCTGCATTTGCATTTAAAGTTCCATCTTCACCAACTATTTGATCATTTGCAACATTGTAAGGATTGTTATATAATTGATCGAAAATTGTACTAGATGCAGTTTGGTTTGCAGCAGCAAGAGCAGCATCTGTAGATGTGCCAGGAGATGCAATACTATTTCTTAACGCTTCCCACATAATTGGGTAATATTGGTCAGCATTTAACCTTTCGTATTCTTTAATTGATCTATCTACAATACTTGATGAAATGTTTAAAGAGAATTGACCTTCTTTGTTTTTACCTCTTTTAGTAGTAATCATTACAACACCATTTGCTGCTTTGTTACCATATAATGAAGTTGAAGAAGCATCTTTTAACACAGTTAAACTTTCAATATCGTTTGAGTTAATTGAACTAATATCGCCATAGTAAATCATACCATCAACAACATATAACGGATCACTTGACGCACTTACTGAACCAAAACCTCTAATACGAATATCTTGACCAGAACCAGGCTGACCACTTGCAGCAGTAACCGATACACCAGCAGAAGAACCTTCTAAAGCACTTGTTACGTTAGCTAATGCTCTGTTTTCAATAGATTCGCTATTAATTTGGGTTGCAGCACCAGTATAATCGCTCTTTTTAGCAGTACCATAAGCAACTACCAATACTTCCTCTAATAAATTAGCATCTTCTTGCATAGATACATTTATTGAGTTTGAATCTCCAACAGCCATACTTGCTGTTTTCATACCAACAAAAGAAAAGACAAGTACATCTCCTTTTTTGGCTTTAATTTGATATTTACCGTCAAAATCTGTTTGAGTTCCTTTAGTAGAACCCTTTAATACGACAGTTACTCCAGGCAATGGTCCACTACCATCTGATACAGTACCTGAAATTGTTTTTTCTTGCGCAAAAGCAACTTGCACCAATAACACAAGAATAAGCGTGAAAATTCCATTAAACTTTGCTTTCATTCCTTAATTGTTTGAATTAATAATCATTTTTTTACTTTGTTTAAAACCTAATTTTTTTTGATCTGGTAAACATATAAAAAAACATTTTACAAAACTTCAATAAAATGTATTTTTTTTCCTGTTCATTTGAAGTTATTTCACTAGTCGCAAACATATCTTTATCAATATATTAACGATTTGATTAATTTATTAAATATACCCTAATTGGAATTTACCCCAATTACTACGCGTATTTTACAAATAATTTTACTTACTAATTTTATATTTTAATTACTAAATGGTAAAGTTTTCATAATTTTTTTAAATAAATTAATTTAAATATCTTGCCAAAAACCAAACTGGCAAACCAATTTATAAAATATGACATTAAAATTTTATTACAGATTTCTACTTTTCACATTCTTTATTTTTGTAAATCTAAGTTACTCACAACAAAAGGACAGTACAGTATCCAATACTGCAGAATTTAACGAAGCTATTAAAAAAGCAATTCCTGGAACAACAATTACACTAAAAAATGGTACTTATAACAATGTACATTTACAAGTTCATGGGTTTGGATCTAAAAATTTACCCATTACGGTACAAGCTGAAACCCCAGGAAAAGTTCTTATTACTGGCGACTCTAAATTATCTATTTCAGGAGAATATATGATTGTTAGCGGATTATGGTTTAAAAATGGCACGCCAACAGGCAAAGAAGTTATTACATTTAAAAAAGACTCAAAAAATGTAGCCAACAATTGCCGATTAACAAACTGTACCATTTCTTATTTCAATCCTACTGATAAAAGCATTGAAAACCATTGGGTTGATTTATGGGGAAAAAACAACAGAGTAGATCACAATAATTTTACCGGAAAAACAAACGGAGGAACTACATTAGTTGTTTGGTTAAAAGGTGAAGAACATATTGAAAATAATCACCAAATTGATCACAACTATTTTGGAGAACGTCCAGAGTTAGGAGTTAATGGTGGAGAAACCATTAGAATTGGAACAAGTGAAAACTCTATGAAATCATCTAAAACCATTGTTGAATACAATACTTTTAAACAATGTAATGGTGAAATTGAAATTATTTCAAACAAATCATGCAACAACATTTACCGAAATAACATTTTTATTGAATGCGAAGGTGCATTAACTTTACGTCACGGTAACGGCGCATTGGTAGAAAACAATGTGTTTGTTGGAAACAACAAACCTCGTGTTGGTGGAATTAGAATTATTGGGGAAGACCATATTATAAGAAACAACTTTTTAATAGGAATTTCGGGCGACGATTATCGTAGCCCAATTGTATTAATGAACGGTGTTCCAAACTCTCCTTTAAATCGTTATTTTCAAGTAAAAAATGTAACTATTCAAAATAACACACTTATAAATTGCAGCGCTGTACTTTTTGGCGCTGGAAAAGATGCTGAAAAATCTTTAGCTCCCATAAATTCGGTTTTTGCAAACAATTTAATATCAAACACAACTGGCGCAACTATTATGACTGCTAACGATGCTATAAGTGGCATTTCATTTTCAACAAACTTTATGGAATCAACATCTGATATTGATTCGCGCTATTTTACAAAAACAAACATTGATTGGGCGCTTTTAGGCTCCTTACCAATGCCAACAGAAAACAATAACATTTTAAAAACCGCTAAAAAAATAGCTAATAGCCCAGATGTTGATATTACAAACTCTAAAAGATCTCCATTTGTTGCAGGCGCTTTTAACCTAAACAACACCATTGTTCCAGAAGCAATTACTACAAAGTCAGGACCTAGCTGGAAACCTCTTATAGAAAAACCAGTAATTACTCCAATATCAAAAATTATTGAGATTGAACCAGGATTAGAAACACTCTCAAAAGCATTAAAAAAAGTTAATTCTGGCGATAAAATTTTATTAAATCCTGGCACTTATTTAGTATCAAAAACTATGAAAATAAGTGGAAACATTACTATTGAAGGAAAAGAAGATGCTTCTAAAACTATTATTAAAGCTAATGATGATATTGAAAAACCATTATCCTACTTTTTTAGAATTACTGAAGGCTCTTCTGTTTCATTAAAAAATTTAACTTTAAATGGAGAGAGTAAAGAATACGTAAAATACGCTGTAGTTTCACCTGCAGAAAACGAAGGTAAATTATATACTTTATTTATTGATAAATGCACGTTTATAAATTTTAAGAATACAAACGGCGGCACTATATTTAAAGCTTATATTGGTACTTTAGCAGATACAATTAGCATTACAAATTCCATTTTTGAAGATAGCTACAGAGGTTTAAATTTATCTTATGAAAAAGATCCTATTGGAAAAGTAAATGCAAAGCACTTGCTTATCCACAATACATCATTTAAAAATATTGAAGAATTTGCCATTAATTACATTAATAGTGGAACCATTGGAACCAATATTGAAGGTGATTTAAAAATTACCAACTGTGTATTTAGCAAAATATACAACACAGAAAAAGGATATACTATTAAAACCAAAGGAATTCCAAATGTAACTATTACTAATACCGTTTTTGAAAACAGCTATCAACAAAAAACACCTATTAACCTAAGTGGCTTTGGAAACAGCATTAGTAATTGTTTAGTATCTGATAATGGCTACATAAAAACATCAAAAGGAGCGCAATCCAACAATATTCTTTATAAAAGTGCAAAATGGGATGATAAAAATTTATTTATACCAAGCAAAAAATCGCCACTTTTAAAAGAAAACAATGGCATTGAATTAATTGGATTAATTCCTAATAAATAATCTAAATACAAAAAAAGCCTAACTCTTTAAACAAGTGTTAGGCTTTTAACTTAAAAAAAATATATGCGTTTTAAACATATTATTTTATAACAAAATATAAAAAACTTACTATTAAATTTTAAATACAACTGTATATATTATTGTGTTTTATTTTGTTCCCTTCATAAATTTTTGAATAATTACATCCGAAATCACAGGGTTTGCACCTTCATTTTGTGCAACTAATGCACCAACAGCACAAGCTGTGTTTATGGCTTCTTGAGGATCTTTTTCTGTAAATAATTTATACATTAAAGTTGCCAAAAAAGAATCTCCTGAACCCACTGTATCAACTACCTCTACGTAATACCCGCAATTGTGGTAATACGCACCTTCAAAAAACAAAACAGCACCATGAGAACCCAAGGTTACACAAATTGTTTTTGTAGATGTTTTTTGGGCAATAAATTCTAAGTTTTGTTGCAGTGAATTATATGTAGAACCTAAAAATCGAGAAACTTCATACAATTCTTCATCATTAAATTTAATAAAATCTGCGGCATTCATAAACTCAATCAAAGTATCTTCAGTATAATGCGGCACTCTTAAATTAATATCAAAAATTTTATAGTTGGCAACTTCTAACAATTGCAATACTGTTTTTTTTGTTGATTCATCACGAGAAGCCAAGCTTCCATAAACAAAAAAGTCGGCATTTTTAACTAATTCTAAATCATCAATAGATAAACGAATTTTATCCCAAGCAGAAGGATATGTAATATCGTAAGATGCATTACCTTTCTCGTTTAATCTAACATTTACAACTCCTGTTGGATAATTTTTCTTTACTTGAATTGATCCTGTATTGATTTCTAATTTTTGAAAATATTCAATTAATTCTTTTCCATTTTCATCATTACCAACAGCGCTAATCATAGCAACATCAACCCCAAATGATTTTAACCTAGAAGCTACATTTAAAGGTGCTCCTCCTATTTTTTTAAGTTTAGGAAAAACATCAAATAAAATTTCGCCAAAACAAACCGCTTTTAACTTTTTACTAGCCATTATAACTTACTTAAATTTACATACTCGCTTTCATTTAATTGTGAAATACGAATATGAGTTGGTTTAAAAATCATATTATATAAAAATCCGAGAAATAATATACCCGAAAATATGGTTGCTAAAATAAATCCATATTTAGCATTTGAGCCAAATAAATCGCTAACTACACCCATTAACAAAGGTCCAATTGCAGCACCTGCAGCAGTAAAAAATAAAATAATTCCTGCTACCGAACCATGGCTAATTTTTGGAAAACAACTAATTCCTTTAGAATTTATTGTTGGATAAATAACAGACATAAACAATCCTGATAATGGCAACAATACAACTGTGGCTGTACTATTTAAAAAACTAAAAGCATAACACAATAATATTGCAAAACTTGAAATAGCCATAACAACAGTCCAATCAAAACGTTCCAACATCCACGCACCTAAAAAGCGACCGCCTGCACGTAAAATAAAAAATATAGGCAATGCGTATAGTGCAATAAAAGTAAAACTACCATCGTACCCAGCTATTAAAGTGGGCATCCAAACATAAATTGCAGCCTCAACAGCAACGTATAAAAATGCTGCCATAGAGAAACCAAATGCATATTTATCTTTTACCATTAGCAAGGTTCGTTTAATATTTATTGGCTCTTCTGTAGATTTTTTAGTGTCAGGATATTTTGCGAAAAAAGCAATAATAATTAAAATCACACACAAAGTAGCTGCCACCACATATAACCATTTCCAATCTACGTCTCTTGTTAAAAAATAACTTACTAAAAATGGCCCAATTATAGCTCCCACTCCAAAAAAACCTTCAACAACATTCATTGTTGATGTATGATCATTGGTGGATTTTGACATATCTCCAATTAATGCTAAGGCTCCAGTTTTAAAAACACCAATTGCTGCTCCAGAAATAATAAGTAGTACTAAGAAAAAACCAAACGTATTACCTAGTAAAAATAAATATGAGTTTACAGCGAATAATGCCAAACCAATAATAATGGTTTTTTTTC
>NZ_JBFHHX010000112.1:0-10764 GCF_041596795.1 Lutibacter sp. | reverse complement strand
TTTTAGCTTCGTTTCAGCTAACATTTATTCCTTATTTAAGTTATAAAGGACGAATGCGTGCACAAATAGAAAATGTAATGGTTAGAGATGATTTAAGAGGCCAAGGTTTAGGGCAACTAATTTTTAAATGGGCAATTAACAGAGCAAAAGAACAAAATGCTCATGTTTTACAACTTACCAGTGATAAATTAAGACCAAGAGCTATAAAATTTTATACAGATCTTGGTTTTGTAGCATCACATGAAGGAATGAAATTACATTTTAAGTAGTTGAACACACCAAAAAAAAGCCATTCAATTTATCTAATAATATATGTATTTACATTTTCGTAATTTCTGGTAACAAAGGCAAAAGCAACTTTTAATATTTCACCCATTGAAGTACACTTTTTAAAGTTTTTATCGCTGGTATATTTTACCAAATCCATTTTAAGTTGCTCTATTTTTTTTGGCGTAGAAATTTTATCATGTACCATACAATCTAGCAAATCACTAATACGCTCATGAGAACCTCTTAACCTTCTTGCAATTGCCGAACGTTCTTCTTTTTTGTACTGCTCAATAGATTCTTTTTGTAAATTTTCTTCCACCATTTTTACAAAAGGATAATTTTCTTTAAAAAACTGTGGAAAATATACTTTTAAATTTCCTTCAAAACTTTGCTGATCAAAATCCATTGCTCTAATTCGGTATTCAACCTGATCAAAATCGTACGAAGCAACAATTACATAATTATACGCGCGCATATCGCCTAACAAACGAATCATACAACGTTCATTAAACTTTACAAACTCTTTTGATAATCTTTTTTTACCTCTAATGGAAACTGTTTTTAAGTTTTCCGCTAAAAATTGATCACCAGGAATTCCCAAAACGTGCTCTTCTATTAACGTATCTTTATATACTAAAAAGTTAATGTTATTTGGCGATAAAATATGCTCTAATTCTAATCCGTAAACTCTAGAAGCATCGGCTTTTTTAATATATAAATACGTATGGTTATCGTTTAAAACATTTCTAATTTTTATTCTAAATGGTTTAGAATTTCCAAACGTACAATAGTCAATAGCATCAACTGTTAAAAAAGATAGTGAGTCTTCACTTCCATCTCCATGTAAAATTAAATACATGCGTTTTAAACTTAAATCAATTTCATCACGTTCGTGTTCCGGATAATACACCCTAATCCATAAAGTATCTTCACCATTTTTATCATACACCTCAATTGCTCCAGCAAAACGTAATAAATCATCATAAAAAACAGGAATTTTTATATTTCTGTTATACTCAGATAAATATGCATACAATTTATCGTTAATTGGAAATGCTGGTTTTTTTTGAGAAATCAATTTTTGTTCTTCCATATAAAATCTTCTAAAAAATCAAATTTAGTATATTGCTGTAACAATTGTAAATAAATATCGTCTTAATTTTATACAAAACAAAATTCTATTGGAAACAATCTTAGCTATAAACAATCTGAACAAAAAATTCGGAAACATTCATGCTGTCAATAATTTATCTTTTGAAATAAAAAAAGGTAATGTATACGGAATATTAGGTCCTAATGGCAGCGGAAAATCTACCACTTTAGGAATTATATTAAATGTTGTAAACAAAACTTCGGGTAATTTTAGTTGGTTTGAAGGTAGTTTATCTACTCATGAAGCATTAAATAAAGTAGGCGCTATTATTGAGCGTCCAAACTTTTATCCGTATATGACTGCTGTTCAAAATTTACAATTGGTTTGTAAAATAAAAGGAATTGCATTTGATAAAATTGAAGAAAAACTAAAATTAGTAAAACTATTTCATAGAAAAGATAGTAAATTCAGTACCTATTCTTTAGGAATGAAACAGCGTTTAGCTATTGCCTCTGCGCTGTTAAATGATCCAGAAATTTTAATTTTAGACGAACCTACAAACGGTTTAGATCCTCAAGGAATTCATGAAATTAGAGAAATTATAAAAACCATTGCACACAACGGAACCACCATTTTATTAGCATCGCATTTATTAGATGAAGTAGAAAAAGTGTGTACGCACGTTGTTGTTATTAGAGAAGGTATAAAATTATACGCTGGTAGTGTTGATGAAATGATTGCATCTTACGGTTTATTTGAATTAAAAATTGATGGAGAAGCCGCAAAATTAGTGTCTTTACTTTCTAATTTTGATGGAATTAGCAACGTAAAAATTGAAGATGACAAAGTTATTGCAACTTTAAACAAACCTATAGAAGCATCAGAAATTAATACCTTTTTATTTAAAAACGGCGTTGTTTTATCGCACTTGGTAAAACGCAAGCCAAGTTTAGAACAACAATTTTTATCAATAACAAACAACAAATAGTAATGTTTAGACTTTTAAATATAGAAATTCATAAATTAAAATATAGCCGAGCAAGTAGAATTTTAATTCTTATTTATTTTGGACTTTTAACCTCCATAGCTCTAATTGCCGCTATAAAATTTGATATTGGTCCCATAAAATTTCATTTAGCTGAGCAAGGAATTTTTAACTTTCCATACATATGGCATTTAAATACATTTTTAGCATCATGGTTTAAATTCTTTTTATTGTTAGTAATTGTCTCTATGATGGCAAACGAATATAGCAACAAAACCCTAAAACAAAACTTAATAGATGGGTTAAGTAAAAAGGAATTTATTCTATCTAAATTTTACACAGTTGTTTTATTTGCTGCAATCTCAACCATTTTTGTATTTATAGTTTCTTTAATTCTAGGTTATATTTATTCCGATTTTAATGAGTTTTCTATTGTAACTACAGATTTAGAATATTTAATTGCCTTTTTTGTAAAACTATTAGCCTTCTTTTCAATGGGGTTATTTTTAGGAATTTTAGTAAAACGATCTGCTTTTGCAGTTGGCGCTATGTTTGTCTGGTTTATTTTTGAAAGCTTTGTAAAAGGAATGTTGTACTGGAAAATAAAACCCAATGCAGAAGCTATTATGCGGATTTTTCCTTTAGAAGCTATGAGCAATTTAATTAAAGAACCTTTTACGCGTTTTAGCGCTGTACAAAGTGTAGCAAAACAAGTTGGCGAAGATTTATCTAAAGACTTCTCTGTTCAACCATTAGATGTGCTAATTGTACTTTTTTGGACTGCTGCTTTTGTTTATTTTTCATTTTTACTGCTTAAAAAAAGAGATTTGTAAACAGCACTACTATTTACCACATTGCAAATAGTTTAACTATACTTTTTATGCCAATAATTATAGTTGAGCGGTAATTTTAAAGGAAATTCAATTCTTAAACAAACAATTAGATTAAAACAAAACGCATCAATTAATTTTGAAATATTAATATCTAAAAAAACACTTTTGCTTAAATAGATAACTAAAACACTTTACATTTATTAAATACCGTATTATTTCTCAGTTATTTTTATCTTTGAAACCTTATACTGTTTACATTAGATATGAAAAAATTAGTTATCCTTTTAATTTTCCTAGGTTCTTTGTCTGTATTTTCACAAGGTGAAGCCAACTTCTGGTATTTTGGTCAAAATGCGGCAATAGATTTTAATTCAGATACTCCAACAATAGTTACTGGAAGTAGTTTAAACACCTATGAAGGATGCTCTTCTTTTTCAAACAGTAATGGTGAACTCCTTTTTTACTCAGATGGATCTACTGTTTGGAATAAAAATAACACTCCAATGCCAAACGGAAATGGAACTTTAAAAGGCCATTCATCAAGTACTCAATCTGCTATTATTGTTCCTCACCCAGGCAACTCAAATTTATTCTATATTTTTACAGTTGGCGCAATTGTAGACGATATTGGTGAGTTTGGTTTTCATTGTTATACAATTGATATGACTGCAGATGGTGGTTTAGGTGATGTTGTTGGCTCTGAAGTTGATTTATCAGATAGTAAAAATACCTCTTGGACAGAAAAAGTAGCTTCTGTAAAAGGTAGCGAGTGTAATGTGTATTGGATAGTATCACTAGTTAAAAATACGTATTACAGTTATAAAGTTGATATTAATGGTTTAAATCCAACTCCAATAAAATCTATTGTCAATTTCACTTCAATTGATAGAAGAGGATACTTAAAAATATCACCCGATGGTAAATATTTAGCAAGTGCCACTTTTAATTTATCAAACGATGGTGAAACACGTAGTGGAAAATTACATTTATATAGTTTTAATAATTCAACAGGAGAAGTAGCAAACAATGGTATTGAATTAATTTCTAATACTACTTCAGATGGTGAACCTTATGGTATTGAATTCTCTTCTAACTCAACAAAATTATATGCTTCTGCTAATAATGCAACAACAAACAAACTCTATCAATTTAATTTAGAGAGTGCTAGCATTGCAGCATCTAAAACATTAGTAAATTCTCAAACAGGATATAGAGGTGCTTTACAATTGGCACCAAATGGAAAAATTTACGCAACTGTACCTGTAAACTACTTAAACGGAACCAGTTACCTTAACGCCATAAACTCTCCTAATGAAGATGTTGCCAATTGCGACTTTCAACTAAATGCTTTAAATCTTGGATCGGGTAAAGCTATGCAAGGTCTTCCTCCGTTTATTGCATCGTTATTATTACCAATTGAAATTACCAGTGTTGAAAATAACAATGAAATAATTACAAATCAAACAGTTAAACTATGTGTTGGAAGTGATTATTCCTTTAATTCAGAATTTATATCTGGAAGTCCTTCGTATAGTTGGACATTAAATGGTGTTGAAATTAGTACAGCTGCAACACTTTCATTAACAAACATCCAACCTTCAAATGCTGGTATATATAAATTAGAAGTTAATTTAATTGATGATTGTGGTTTTCCAATAGTTTATAAAGGTAATTTTGAAATTGAAGTATATTATCCACCAGTAATTTCAACTACTTTTATTTATGACCAATGCGATATTGATGATGACAGTACTGATGGAATTACACTCTTTAATTTAACAACAAAAATTGAAGAAATTACACAAAATGACTCTGATTTAGAAGTTCTATTTTTCGAATCTCAAGCAGATTTTGATGCTAATAATTCAATTACAAACCCTGAAAGCTATACATCAGCAAGCAACCCTAATTTAATAGTAAAATTAACAAATACTGAATCTGGTTGCTATACAACGGGGCAAATGGAATTAAATGTATATCCAACTAGCCTTGATGCCTATGATGATTATTACGAGTGTGAAAATGATATTTCTGGAAGCAATGATTTACAAAGTATAGGAAGTGGAGAATCTACATTTGATTTTGAGATTAAAAGACAAGAAATTTCAAGCATTTTTTCTGATCCAACCATTGAAGTTGAATTTTATGAAACCACCAATGATGCACAGTTACAAATTAACCAATTACAAGGAAATTTAGATTTTTCATCACAAGAAATAATAGTGCGTATATCTAATAAAACATCTAAAAACTGTATTTCTGTTGGAAAATTCAATTTAGTTGTAAATCCAATTCCTTTACCAAATGGTTCTGATGAAGAAATTATTTTATGTGTAAGTAACCCTCGTGATAATCCGCAACTTTTTACAACATATTTAGACGGAAATACAGGTGATCCAAATGATACATACCAATGGTATTTTAATAATACAAGTATTTCTGGAGCAACAAATTATTACTACGAAGCAAATGCAGAAGGTACCTATAAAGTTGAAGTTTCACACATTTATGAGAATGATATAACTTCTACCAACGATGATTCCGTTTGTATTGGTTACAATAGTTTTGTTGTAGTAGAGTCTAATATTCCTTCAATTCAAACAAATGATATTACAATTGCAGATGATTCAAATAACAATACAATTACAATTAACACAACCAATTTAGGTAGTGGAGATTATGAGTATTCTTTAGATAATGAATTATTCGGTTTTCAAGATGAACCGTTTTTTGAAAACGTAGCTCCCGGAATTCATACAATATATGTAAAAGACAAAAATAATTGTGGCATATTTTCTATGGAAATTTCTGTAATTGGCTATCCAAAATTCTTTACACCTAATAACGATGGTTACAACGATACTTGGCAAATTTTAGGAATAAATGAAAACTTTTATGCATCATCCAATATTTATATTTATGATAGATACGGAAAACTATTAACCAAATTAGATCCTACAGGAGAAGGTTGGAATGGTGTTTTTAATGGAATTTCATTACCATCTACAGATTATTGGTTCTCTGTTGAACTAATTGATAGCAATGGAAATATTAAAATTAGAAAAGGCCATTTTAGCTTAATTAGACATTAACAAAATAATAAATCAACTTTTTTTAGATTATATATACTTAATTTTAAGATAATTAAGCTATATTTATAATATAGAAAAGGTTTTTAATGAAAAAATTATTTTTTTTATTATTAGTAATATTTCCCTCAATACTATTTTCACAAAAAGAAGCTGCAATATGGTATTTTGGCCAATATGCAGGTTTAGATTTTAACTCTGGAGTGCCAGTTGTTCTAACAGATGGACAATTAGATACCTATGAAGGTTGCGCAACTATAAGTGATTACCAAGGGAATTTATTATTTTATACTGATGGTGTATCTGTTTGGGATAGCACTCATACAATTATGTTTAATGGTACTGGATTACTTGGTAATGCATCAAGTAGTCAATCTGCAATAATTGTCCCAAAACCAAATAATCCTGATCAATACTATATTTTTACAGTAGATGATAGAAATGCAGCATCAGCACTTTCTACCAATGGAATAAATTTTACAACTGTAGATATGACCTTAAACGGAGGATTAGGAGATGTTATAACTGCAGAAAAAAACTTAAGCCTTATAAGTCCAGCATATGAAAAAATTACCGCTGTAAAACATCCTGATAATAATTCTTTTTGGGTAATATCATTTATTCAAAATACGTTTTATTCGTGGCGTGTAGATGCCACTGGTGTAAACACAACTCCTATCACTTCCATTGTAAGTAATGCAACAGACTCTAGAGGTTATTTAAAAATATCTCCAGATGGAACAAAAATAGCGTGTGCAAATTTTGGCGGTACCAACACTTTAATGCTATATGATTTTGATAATACCACAGGATTAGTAACTAACGAACTTCAATTAACATTTGATGATTCTGGAGATATACCATATGGCGTAGAATTTTCTGAACAAAGCAGAAAGTTATATGTTACAACAAGCAGATTAGCTGGAAGCAATCACGTTCCACCTGCCAGATTATATCAATTCGATTTATTAAACACAACAATAAATGCGTCTAGAGTATTAATAGATTCAAACGATACCAATACAAGAGGTGGGCTTCAATTAGCAATTGACGGTAAAATTTATAGAGCACTTTCCGTAACATCTTCTGCACAACAAGGCACAAATTTTTTAGGTGTTATAAATGATCCTGAAGCTGATGGTTTGGCAAGCAATTATGTACATAATGCCATAGATGTAACTTTAGGAGGTGCATTTCCATCGCATCAAGTTGTGGAAGGATTACCACCATTTATACAATCGTTTTTTTTAACAAATATTTCAGCAGATGATGTGTGTTTGGGTGATGCTACACAATTCAGCATAAACACTTCGTCTCCTCCTACAAGTATAGTTTGGGATTTTGGAGATCCTGCTTCTGGCACTAACAATACATCAACCCTAGAAAATCCAACTCATATATTTTCAAGTGCAGGAACTTTTGATGTTACAGCAACTATAACTAACGGAGCAACAGTAAACACATCAAACATACAAGTTACTATTTTTAACATCCCTTTAGTTACATCTCCAGTTAATTTAGTGCAATGTGATGATGATACTGACGGTTTTGCAGACTTTAATTTAGAACAAGCAAATACAAGTATTTCATCAGAAAATCCTGCGCCTACAATTACCTATTTTGAAACCGAAGCAAATGCAATTGCCAATACCAATCCAATTGTTAATCCAACTGCTTTTTCAAATAGTATATCTTTAACCGTTTGGGCTAGAGTTGAAAATTCAGCAGGTTGTTTTACCACGGCTGAAGTAAATTTACAAGTAGTTTCAACAAACATACCAAGTGACTTAATGATTACTTTTAATGAATGTGATGATACTGTTGATGGCGATTCCACAAACGGAATTACCCTATTTGATTTTAGCGCTGCAACAAACCAAGTATTAAATGCATTGCTTCCAGAAACAAATTTAGCAGTTACGTATTATGAAAATATGACCGATGCATTGGCAGAAATAAATGATATAAATCCAGCTAATTATAGAAATATAACTTCCTTTAATCAACAAATTGTTGTACGGGTTGATAATACATTAAATGATTGTTTTGGTTTGGGATATCATGTAACATTAAACGTAACCTCTGCTCCTATTTTTGATTTAGATTCATCTACAGACTTGTGCTTAACTGCAAATTCACCTACAATAAGTGTTGAAAATCCAGCAGAAATTTATACTTATGAGTGGAAAAATGATTTAAATGAAGTTGTTGGAACCACACAATCAATTCAAGTTTTTAATAGCGGATTGTTTACTGTTACTGCATTTTCTGGCACTAATTGCGCTACATCTAAATCCATTCAAGTAAATGCAATAGCAGCTACAGAGTTAACTGAATTTAATAACACTAATTTAATAGTTCAAAATAATTCAATAACTGTAGATACCTCAAATTTACCTTTAGGAAATTATGAATATGCCTTAGATGAAGGAACCTTCCAAGCAAGTAATATTTTTGAAAATGTTTCTGGCGGAGAACACACAATTTCTATACAAGATTTAGAAAACTGTAGCGAAGGAAAAGCTGTAGTTTCAATTATAGCCATTCCTAACTTTTTTACACCAAACGGAGATGGTTTTAACGATACTTGGCAAGTTACAGGTATAAGTGATCAGCCAAATTCTAATATTTATATATTTGATAGATTTGGAAAATTAATAGCTATTTTAGATCCTCTTGGTCCTGGTTGGGATGGATTATACAAATCAAACCCTTTACCTTCAACAGATTATTGGTACAAAGTTGAATTAGAAGATGGTAGAATTTTAAAAGGCCATTTTAGCTTAATTAGAAATTAATTGCGTACACTAAAACTTATTTTTAACAAATTACAAGTTTCTTAATTTCAAAAATATTTCATTTCAAAAGAAACAAAAATAATTTAGTTTATTTTTGCACTATGCAATTTAAATTAGAATCGAACTTTAAACCAACAGGAGATCAACCACAAGCAATTAAACAACTTGTTAGTGGCATTGCTAATAATGAAAAATATCAAACATTATTAGGTGTTACAGGCTCTGGAAAAACTTTTACAGTTGCTAATTTAATTGAAAAAACACAAAAACCTACCTTGGTTTTAGCACATAATAAAACATTAGCAGCACAATTATACTCAGAATTTAAGCAGTTTTTTCCCAATAATTCAGTAGAATATTTTGTTTCTTACTATGATTATTATCAGCCAGAAGCTTATATTCCAGTTACTGGAACATATATTGAAAAAGATTTATCGATAAATGAAGAAATTGAGAAATTACGAATTAGCGCATCTTCAGCCTTACTTTCAGGAAGACGCGATGTAATTATTGTTGCCTCTGTATCTTGTATTTATGGAATTGGAAATCCGGTTGAATTCAAAAAAAACATTATCAGTATTGAAGTTGATCAAGAAATTGCTCGAACAAAATTTTTACATTTATTAGTTACAAGTTTATACTCCAGAACGGAAACTGAAATAAGCAGTGGAACTTTTAAAGTAAAAGGAGATACTATAACTGTGTACCCTTCTTATGGAGAACACGCCTATAGAATTCATTTTTTTGGTGATGAAATAGAAGAAATTGAAAGCTTTGATGTAACCAATAATATGGTAATTGAAAAGTTTGAGCAACTCACTATTTACCCAGCTAATTTATTTGTTACATCACCAGATGTGCTTCAAAATGCAATACATGCAATTCAGGAAGATTTAATGAAGCAATATGAATATTTTCAGGAAATTGGAAAACATTTAGAAGCTAAACGATTAAAAGAGCGCACAGAATTTGATTTAGAAATGATACGTGAATTAGGCTATTGTAGTGGTATTGAAAACTACTCGCGTTATTTAGATGGCCGAAATCCAGGAACACGACCATTCTGTTTGTTAGATTATTTCCCTGATGATTATTTAATGGTTATAGATGAAAGCCATGTAACTATTCCTCAAGTACATGCAATGTTTGGAGGAGATAGATCACGTAAAGAAAATTTAGTAGAATTTGGTTTTAGATTACCTGCTGCTATGGATAACCGACCTTTAAAGTTTGAAGAATTTGAAGAAATTCAAAATCAGGTAATTTTTGTAAGTGCTACTCCTGCAGATTACGAATTACAAAAAACGGAAGGAGTGTTTGTTGAACAAGTAATTAGACCAACAGGTTTATTAGATCCTGAAATTGAAATAAGACCAAGCATTAATCAAATTGATGATTTAATTGAAGAAATTCAGATTC
Organism: Lutibacter sp.; assembly: GCF_041596795.1. Taxonomy (GTDB): domain Bacteria; phylum Bacteroidota; class Bacteroidia; order Flavobacteriales; family Flavobacteriaceae; genus Lutibacter. Next base: position 277 of record NZ_JBFHHX010000112.1, on the reverse strand, counting down.
GTGTTGAAAAAGACGAAAGAACTTTAGTTACTACATTAACCAAGCGAATGGCAGAAGAGTTAACTAAATATTTGAGTAGAATTTCTATTAGATGTAGATATATACATTCTGATGTTGATACCTTAGAACGCGTTGAAATAATGTCGGATTTACGAAAAGGTTTGTTTGATGTTTTAATTGGTGTAAACTTATTACGTGAAGGTTTAGATTTACCCGAAGTTTCATTAGTTGCTATTTTAGATGCCGATAAAGAAGGGTTTTTACGTTCGCATCGTTC
>NZ_JBFHHX010000111.1:0-10801 GCF_041596795.1 Lutibacter sp. | reverse complement strand
ACAATTAGGTACAGCTATTAAAATTGAAGGTAGCACTGTAGTTTCTCAAGAATCTGTTTCTACAACTAACGGAACTTCAATTGCTGTTAAAAATTTATTTTATAATATTCCGGCTCGTCGAAATTTTTTAAAATCAAATACTATTGAAACACGTCATATTGTAAACGAGTTTCAAAGAGTTGCTCTTGCTCATCCTACTATTTCTTTCGAATTTCATCATAATGAAAGTGAGATTTATAATTTAATGTCAGGAAATTTAAGACAACGTATTGTTGCTATCTTTGGAAAAAAAACCAACGAAAAATTAGTACCAATTAATGAAACTACAGATGTTGTTGAAATAACTGGCTTTGTTACAAAACCTGAATTTGCTAAGAAAAAAAGAGACGAACAGTTCTTTTTTGTTAATGATCGTTTTATTAAAAATGCCTATTTAAATCACGCTGTTTCAAGTGCTTTTGACGGATTAATTTCAAATGGTGTGTATCCAACCTATTTTTTGTACTTAAACGTGCCAACAAATAGTATTGATATTAATATTCATCCAACAAAAACAGAAATAAAATTTGATGATGAAAAAACTTTATATGCCATTCTTCGGTCAACTATAAAACACAGTTTAGGACAATATAATGTTGCTCCAGTACTTGATTTTGACAGAGATGCTTCTATGGATACTCCTTATGATTTTAAAGGCAAAAGTGCATCCAAACCAACCATAACGGTTGATAGAAATTTTAATCCGTTTAAAACTGAGCAACAAAATATTCATTTTCCATTTAAAAGAGAAAAAACAACCGATTGGGAAAGTTTATATACAGGAATTGATGCAAGAACTATTGAAGTAGAACCAGAAATAGTTCATTCAAGTTTATTTTCGGAAGAAAAATCTAGTAATAAAACATACCAAATTCATAATAAATACATTATAAGCAGTATAAAATCTGGTATTGTTTATATTCATCAAAATTTGGCACATCAACGTATTTTATACGAAGAATATTTAGAGAATATCACCGTAAAAGAGGCAGCTAGTCAGCAATTGTTGTTTCCTTTAGAATTATCTTTTAATAAAACCGATATTGCTTCTATAAAAGATATTAAAGAAGATTTAGAAAGTATTGGTTTTTTGTTTGATAAAATTTTAGAAGATTCTATTGTAATTTCAGGAATTCCAACTACAATTGTTGAAAGTCAAATATCTATAATTATTGAACAATTATTAGAAGATATTAATAATGATATTCCTGATACTAGTTTTAGTCAGTTAGATATTATGGCAAAAAGTTTAGCAAAAACATTGGCCATTAAAACTGGCACAAAATTAGATTTAAAAGAACAAGAAGATATTGTAAATAAATTATTTTTGTGTAAAGAACCGGATACATCTCCTTTTGGAAAAAAAACATTTATTACGGTTAATATTGACGAAATTGATAAAAAATTTAACAACTAAACACTGTTAACGCTTTAAAATTATGGGAAGAATTACAGAAGTTATAAAACATTTAATAATAATTAATGTTATATTCTTTATTGCGCCGCAACTACTACCAAATTTAGGATTGGATAGCTTATTTGCGCTCTATTTTCCTGAAAACCCAAAGTTTGGTTTTTGGCAATTTTTAACGCATATGTTTATGCATGGTGGTTTTGCTCACATACTTTTTAATATGTATGGTTTATGGGCTTTTGGTACGCCTTTAGAACAAATGTGGGGACGAAATAAATTTTTATTCTTTTATTTTTCTGCCGGATTAGGCGCTGGAGCCATTTATACATTGGTAAATTATTATCAGTTTAACGGTGTGTACGAGCAATTAATAAATTTGGGTTTATCGGCTACCGATATTCAAAATATTTTAGAAACTGGAAGTTATAACAATCAAATTTTAGAACATATTTCATCACAAAATTTAAACGAATTTTATGCTACCTATCACACACCAGCAGTTGGAGCTTCTGGTGCTATTTATGGTGTTTTAGTTGCGTTTGGAATGGCTTTTCCTAATGCCAAATTGGCTTTAATATTTTTCCCTGTTCCTATTGCAGCTAAATATTTTATACCTGTAATTATATTAGGAGATTTATTTTTTGGAATGACTAAATATTCTGTTGGAAATGTGGCACATTTTGCGCATATTGGTGGTGCAATTATTGGCTTTATTATAGCATATTATTGGAAACAAAATCAATTTAATCGCTGGAATTAGTGAGTTTTATAAACGAAATAAAAAATGCTTACCAACAAGCAACCATAGTTGAAAAAATAATTTACATCAACGTATTTTTATTTTTAATTACTGCGTTGTTCACCACATTTATGGTGCAATGGTTTGCCTTACCAAGCAATTTAAACGCTTTTCTATTAAAACCTTGGACGTTAATTTCCTACGCATTTATACACGAAAGGCTGTTCCATGTATTGTCTAACTTATTGGTTTTATACTATATAGGAAACTTATTTTTAGATTTTTACACAAAAAAACAGTTCTTAAATTTTTATTTTTTAGGAATTATAGTTGGTGGTATCTCTTTTCTATTAACTTACTATCTTTCCAATAAAACTGGAGATCCATTAGGAGGAGCATCGGCCGCAGTGAGTACTATTTTTGTTGCAATTGCTACTAAAATACCACGTTATGCATTACGACTTCGGTTTATAGGAAGTGTAGAATTATGGGTGTTGGCTGCTATTTGGGTAGTACTTAGTATATTGCAATTGGCAACCAATAACAATGCTAGTGCTATTGCGCATTTAAGCGGCGCTTTATTTGGTTATATTTACGCAAAACAATTAGGTGCTGGTAATGATATTGGAAAATGGTTTGAAAATATAGTTTCTTATTTTTCAAATTTATTTAAAAGTAAAACCACCAAAACCAATTTAAAAACAGTTTATAAATCTAAAACCAGAACCAATCCAGATGAAGTTTCTAAAACTAAACAACGTAAAATTGATGATATTTTAGATAAAATTAGCAAATCTGGTTACGAAAGTTTATCCAAAGAAGAAAAAGATTTTTTATTTAGAGCAGGCAAAAAATAACTGATGAAAAACCTACCATTTATAGATAAATTGCTATTTATTGCAAACTCTATTGTTGCAGCAATATCTTTGGTTGCATTTTTAAGTTATTTTATCTCTCCAAACACTATTTCTCTAGTTTCTTTTGTTGGATTATCTATTCCCTTTGTTTTAATATTAAATATTTTATTTATTGTTTATTGGATACTGCGTTTTAAAAAACAATTTTTAATTTCAACATTAGTTTTACTTATTGGAATACAATACGTTACAAAACTATATAGCTTTTCCGAAAAAAAAGTATTCCAACCAGATGATATTAAAATAATGAACTATAACGTTCGAATGTTTAATTTGTACAATTGGATTGATGAAGCCAACGTTGATCAAAAAATTTATGCTTTTATAAACGAACAACAACCCGATATTTTGTGTTTACAAGAATTTAATCCGAAAGCAAATTTAGGTTTTAATTTTCCATATAAATATATTAAAAGAAGTCAAAAAAACGGTCAGTTTGGTCACGCTATATTTTCTAAGTATAAAATTATAAAGTCCGAATCTTTAAACTTCTCTAATTCTGGAAATAATACCATTTTTGCAGATATTGTAAAAGGTAAAGATACCTTTAGAGTATACAATGTGCATTTAGAATCGCTTAAAATAAATCCGAAAAACGAACATTTTAATCAGGAAATATCAGAAAAACTACGAATCCGATTAGAAAATTCTTTTAAAAAACAAGCCAATCAAGTAGAATTAATTATTCAGCATCAAAAAAAAATAAACTACAAATCTATTATTTGCGGCGATTTTAACAATACTGCTTTTTCTTATGTTTATAAACAATTAAAAAGAAATAAAAATGATGCCTTTGAAATTGCAGGAAAGGGCTTTGGAAAAACCTACGATTTTGAATTTCCGTTAAGAATTGATTTTATATTAACTGATAAAGAAATAACCGTAAACAATTTTAAAACTTTTGATGTTAAATATTCAGACCATTATCCAATAATGGCACGTTTTAATTTTAATACAAACTGATAAACATCAGCCTATAAACTATTTAATAGTTTTATTTTACACGTTTAAAAAAATACTTTTTACCAATGAAAAAAATTACGTCACTCCTATTTATCTGTTCCTTCTTTTTAGGGTTTTCTCAACAAAAAGAACTTTCTATAGAAGATGCTGTTTTAGGATATTACAAAGGTTTATACCCAACATCATTATACAATTTACAATGGGTTTCAAATACAGATTCTTATATATATCAAAAAGAAAATAGTTTATTATTTTCTGATGCAAAAACTAATAACGTAACTCAAAAAATAACCTTTGAAGAGCTACAAAAAACATATTCAGATTTAAAAAGGTTTCCATATATCCAAGAAATAAACAATACAACGCTAACTTTTGGAACTGCAAACACCATAGAAATCTATAATTATAAAACTTCTAACAAAGAAACTTCTATCAGCTATAATGAAAATGCACAAAATAGCGAATACAATTCAAAAGCAAAAGCTATTGCTTATACCTTAGATAATAATTTATTTATTGCAACAAGTTCAAATTCTAAAATTGCTGTCACTGAAATTTCTGATAAAAACATCGTTTCTGGACAAGCAATTCACCGAAGCGAGTTTGGTATTCATAAAGGTACATTTTGGAGCCCAGAAGGTAATTATTTAGCCTTTTATCAAAAAGACGAAACCAATGTAACCGATTATCCTTTAGTTGATATTAATACTACACCAGCTGCTTTAATAAATATAAAATATCCAATGGCTGGTCAAGGAAGTGAACAAGCAAAAATTGGAATTTTTAACTTAAAAACACAAAAAACTAGCTATTTAGATATTGACACTTCTGATGAACATTATTTAACAAACCTATCTTGGTCTCCCGATGAAAAATACGTTTTTGTTGCCGAAATAAACAGAGGGCAAAACCACGTTTGGTATAACAGATATAGTGTTGAAACTGGCAAAAAAATAAACACCCTTTTTGAAGAAACTAGTGATAAATGGACTGAACCAGAGTTTGACGCAGTATTTTTACCTAAAAGCACTACTAATTTTTTATGGTTTAGTGAACGTGATGGTTTTATGAATTTATACGAATATACTATTGAAGGAAAATTTATAAAACAACTTACTAAATTTAATTGGGTAGTTACCGGAGTTTTAGGTTTTGATGCCGCTGGAAAAAATGTTTTCATTACCGGAACTGGTTCAGATGCAAGAGAATCTCATACTTTTAAAGTAAACTTAAAATCAGGAAAATACACTAAAATAACTCAACAAAACGGAACGCATTACACACAATTAAGTACCAACGGAGCTTATCTAATTGATAATTACAGCAATTTAACAACACCAAATATTGTTGAAATTTCAGATATCAATAAAAAGAAATCTACTTCTATTTTAATTTCTGAAAATCCTTTAGCAGACTATAAATTGGGAACTACTGAATTTGTAACCTTAAAAGGAAATGATAACACCAATTTATATGCAAGAGTTATAAAACCAGCAAATTTTGATGCTACTAAAAAATATCCTGTATTAATTTATGTGTATGGTGGTCCTCACGCACAAATGGTGACAAATTCTTGGTTAGGCGGCGCTAATTTATGGATGGATGCTTTTGCGACTAACCAAAATTATATTGTATTTACGTTAGATAACAGAGGTTCTGCCAATAGAGGTTTTGCTTTTGAAAGTATCATTCATAGAAATTTAGGAGATGCTGAAATTGAAGACCAATTAACTGGTGTTGACTATTTAAAATCTTTAAGTTATGTTGATAGCAATAGAATTGCTGTAAACGGTTGGAGTTATGGTGGTTTTATGACAACAAGTTTAATGCTACGTAATCCAGGTATGTTTACCACTGCCGTTGCTGGAGGACCTGTAACCGATTGGAAATATTATGAAGTTATGTACGGAGAACGTTATATGGATACGCCTGAAGAAAACCCAGAAGGCTACGAAAAAGCAAAAGTGCATAATTACATTAAAAATCTACAAGGTAAATTATTATTAATTCACGGAAGCGTGGATCCAACGGTTGTACCTCAACACAGTATGACTTTATTACAAGAAGCGGTAAAACAAAAAGTACAAATAGACTTTTTTACCTATCCAATGCACGAACATAATGTGCGTGGGGTTGATAGAGTGCATTTAATAGAAAAAATGATGAATTATATTGTTGAACATAATAAATAGTAAAATTGAAAATGGTTACATTAATTAGTTCAGATAAAAAATCAGTTGTTAAAATTGACGCTGGTGAGTTAGTGAGTTTTATAAGAGATAACGAAGAAATTATGCACCAAAAAGGAAATCCAGGTTGGCGAAATACCGATACTGAAATGTTTCCTATTATTGGTCCAACTGCAGCTGCTAATTTTACTGTAACCACTCCTAAAGGAGCTTGTATTCAAGACCAACATGGTGTTTTAAGAGAATTACATTATAATTTGATAAACAGTAGTTCATGCACTGCTGTTTATCAAAAAAAATATAATGCAAATACAAATGTTAAAAACGCAAAGTTTCCAGAGAAATCTCCTGAAGAATTTGTGTTTTGGCCATATAATTTTTCGTTCAAAAAAAGCTACGAACTAACCAATACTTTATTAAAAATTACTTTTGAAATTGAAGCAGAAAAAGGAATGCCCTTTATGTTAGGTTATCATCCTGCTTTTATGTTAAATGGTACTTTAAATGAAATTATAACATCAAAAAATCAACAAATTTCTATTCCTGAAATTATGAAAGGTGGTGATACTGCCTTTCCTATTATAAATTCAGAAGAAATTACGTTAACTAAAACTACTGGTTTAAATATTAACATTAAAACAACTGGTTTTCATAATTTTATGCTATGGACTCCTGCTAAAAATATGTTATGTATAGAGCCTATAACTTCTTATCCTTATACGGAAGGAGAGTTTTTATCTGAAAAATTATTTACTACTTCAACAGGTATTGACACTTTTGAAGTAATAATAAATCCGTTTATTTAACAGCTGCTTTTTTAACCTTTTTTAAACTTAAAAAGTTAATAGGATTAATTCCCAAACCTGTTACATTTTTTTGTGTAAAACGCACTACATCATCATAATACAACGGAATAATAGCGCCAGAAGCCATTACCATACTATCCATTTTTTGATACATTGCTCTACGCGTTTTGTTGTCGGTTATTTTTGTTGAAGTTTCATATAATTCATCAAACTCTTTAGAACTATAATGCACGTAATTAGGTCCGTTTGGCGAAAAGTTTTTACTATGAAATATAAATAAATAGTTTTCCGCATCAGGATAATCTGCTACCCAACTTCCTCTAAAAATACTTAATTTCCCTTGTACTTTTGTTTGTCTAAGTGTTGAAGGTGGCATTACATCAATCTTCACTTCTAATCCTGTTTTTTGTACTTCACGTTGTATATATTCGCATAAATCTACATACTGACTATTAGTGCTAATTGTTACCGTTGGATTGGTATTTCCAGATTCTTTAATATATTCTTGCACTAATTTTTTAGCTAATTCAGGTTGATAAGTATAACCTTTCATATTGTTAAAACTCGGTAATCCTTTTGGTATAAAACCATTAACAGCTGGAGTTCCAATACCGTTTCGTAAATATTTAATCATTTTTACACGATCAAAACCATAATTAATGGCTTTTCTAATTTTTTCTGAATGTACAGATTGCTCCTCAGCATCTAAATACACCCCTAAATATTCTGTATTTAAATAAGGACCAGAAATCATTTCAATAGTTGCTGTATAATGCGCTTTTAATTTTCCATCATTCGTTAATAAATCATCCTTAAAAGACGCATCAATACTACTCATAAAATCTAAATTTCCTTGAATAAATTGCAGAAACTCACTCTGTTTATCCGGTAAAAAAGTAACTGCAACTGCTTCTAAATACGGTAATTTTTGTCCATTATCATCAACTTCGTAATAATTAGTATTTTTTCTGAAAACTAATTTCTCATTTTCAACCCATAATTTAAATTGAAAAGGGCCAGTTCCTACAGGGTTTGCTCTAAAATTTAATCCGTAATATTCAACTGCTTCTTTAGGAACCACCGCACAATATTTCATACTTAAAATACTTAAAAATGGTGGAAATGGTTGTTTTAATTCAATTACAAAAGTAGTAGCATCAACAGCTGTAAAAGAATCTACAAATTCCAATACCCATTTTCCAGGCGAAGCAACTTCAGGATCTGATAAACGATTAAAACTATATACAAAATCATCTGCGGTAACAACTCTTGTAGAATCTTTCCCAAAAACTTTGTGTTTATGGAAAAATACATCATCTCTTAATTTAAAAGTATAGGTTTTTCCATCTTCAGAAATAGTATAAGAACTAGCAATATCTGGATGAACTTCTAACTGATCGTCTAACTGCACTAAGCCGTTAAATAATTGATTTGTTACCCAAATGGTGCGTAAATCTTTTGCAAATGCAGGATCAAGCGTGGTAATATTGGCATGTTCATTATACCTAAAAACCTGATTATCATTATATTTTGAAATTTGCTTTGTACATGATACCAACAACAAACTACAACAAACAAACAAACAAAACTTACTTTTCAAATTCATAATCTCTTTCTACTTTAGAAATTCTTAATTTATACTTTTTGTACCAAGTACTTCTACCCTTTTCACGCGCTTCAGAATGTTCTAAATTGTGCTTCCAATTTTTTATAGCCTCCAAACTACTCCAATAACTTATGGTAATTCCCAATTGGTTTCTAGCAGATTCAACGCCTAAAAATCCTTCTTGTAATGCTGCTAACTTTTCCATTTTTTCAGCCATTTCAAAGTAACCTTCATCAATATCAGTTCGATAGGTTGTAAAAATAACAGCGTAATAAGGTGGTTTTGGTGTGTTTGCAATCATTAATATAAAAATAAAATTCTGTACTTTTGCATCCGATAAATGTACAAGAATGAGCGCACAAAAAAAAGTCGCATTTTACACGTTAGGATGTAAACTAAATTTTTCGGAAACTTCTACCATTGCACGTAGCTTTCAAAACGAAGGTTTTGATCGTGTGGAATTTGATGAAGTAGCTGATATATACGTAATTAATACCTGTTCTGTAACAGATAACGCCGATAAACGTTTTAAAACAATTGTTAAAAATGCTTTAAAACAAAATGAAAAAGCTTTTTTAATAGCTATTGGCTGTTATGCACAACTAAAACCAGAAGAATTAGCCGCGGTAGATGGCGTTGATTTAGTTTTGGGAGCTACAGAAAAGTTTAAAGTAACCGATTATATTAATAATCTTTCTAAAAATGATATGGGTGAAGTGCACTCATGTGAAATAGAAGAAGCCGATTTTTATGTTGGCTCTTATTCTATTGGCGATAGAACACGTGCCTTTTTAAAAGTGCAAGATGGTTGCGATTATAAATGTACGTATTGTACTATTCCATTGGCTAGAGGAATTTCTAGAAGTGACGAATTGCAAAATGTATTAAAAAATGCCAAAGAAATTTCAGAAAAAGGCATTAAAGAAATTGTATTAACTGGTGTGAATATTGGTGATTACGGTAAAGGTGAATTTGGAAACAAAAAGCACCAACATACCTTTTTAGAATTAGTACAAGCATTAGATACTGTTGATGGAATTCATAGATTACGAATCTCATCTATAGAACCAAATTTATTGCAGAATGAAACAATTGATTTTGTAGCCAAATCCAACAGTTTTGTACCACATTTTCATATTCCTTTGCAAAGTGGTAGTGATACTTTATTAAAGTTAATGAAACGCAGATACTTGCGTGAAACATACGATAACAGAGTTGCTGCAATTAAAAAAGCAATGCCAAATGCGTGTATTGGAGTAGATGTAATTGTTGGTTTTCCTGGTGAAACGGACGAATTATTTTTAGAAACTTACAACTACTTAAACCAATTAGATATATCGTATTTACATGTGTTTACCTATTCTGAAAGACCAAATACAGAAGCTGTTGAAATGGATGGCGTTGTTCCTTTAAAAGTAAGAAACAAACGCAGTAAAATGTTACGTGGTTTATCGGTTAAAAAACGTAGAGCTTTTTATGAAAGTCAGTTAGGTAATGAGTCTACAGTATTGTTTGAGAGCGAAAATAAAGATGGATATATACACGGATTTACAGAGAATTATGTAAAAGTAAAAACTCCTTGGAATCCTGAGTTAGTAAATACCTTGCATCCAATTAAATTAACAACTATTGATGAAGATGGTAGTGTAAGGTTTGATTGGATTGAAGTACCAACATTTAACTAAATTTACTTATTGTGACTGAAATATATTCTTTTGCGTTATTAGCTTTTACAGCATTTTTCACCATCATTAATCCGTTGGGAACAATGCCTATTTTTATGACTATGACCGCATCTTTAAGTAAAGAACGCCGCAAACAAACTGCTAAAAAAGCAACAATTGTAGCATTTTTTACAGTAATAGCATTTGCTTTTTCTGGTCAAATTTTATTTAATTTCTTTGGAATATCTGTCAATAGTTTTAGAGTTGTTGGAGGATTGATTTTTTTTATGATGGGTTGGGATATGCTACAAGCACGTTTAGGACAGTTTAAACATACCGATGATGAAAAACAAATTGATGCCTATGTAGAAGACATTTCTATAACTCCTTTAGCTATTCCAATGATATGTGGACCTGGAGCAATTACAAACGCCATTATATTAATGGAAGATGCCAATGATATT